>JANJXJ010000150.1 GCA_024709105.1 Lentimicrobium sp.
TTTGACCGCCCCTGAATCATACCCTGATTGATCAGTTTTTTAAACGGCTCATCTTCAACAGCCAGCCCGATATCGAAAAGGAATTTATTCCAGAAACGGGAATAAATCAAGTGTCCGGTGGCATGTTCGGCACCACCCATATACAGGTCAACATTTTTCCAGTATTGATTGGCTTCGGCTGAAAAATACTCATTTTTATTGGTGGGGTCCATGTAGCGAAGGTAATATCCGCTGGAGCCTGCAAAACCAGGCATAGTATTGGTTTCCAGAGGGTAACCTTCAGCACTTACCCAGTTTTTCGCCCTGGCCAGAGGCGGCTCACCGGTTTCGGTAGGCAGATAAGCGTCTACTTCGGGAAGCTCAAGCGGCAACTCATTCTCGCTCAGGGTATATGGCATTCCATCCTTGTAATAAACCGGGAAAGGTTCTCCCCAGTATCTCTGACGGCTGAAGATGGCATCGCGAAGGCGAAAATTCACTTTACCGAAACCAATTCCCAACTCTTCCACTTTTCGAATGGTAGTAGTAATGGCTTCCTTTACTTCAAGACCGGTTATAAATCCACTGTTAATCATTACACCTTCTTTGGAGTCATATGACTCTTCCCATTCAGCAGGATCTAAGGGTGTTTCTCCTTTGCGGATTACCACCTGCCTTACCGGGAGGCCAAAATGCCTGGCAAAGGCAAAATCGCGGCTGTCGTGGCCGGGAACTGCCATGATTGCGCCGGTTCCGTAACCCATCAGCACATAATCGGCCACCCATATGGGTATTTCCTCTCCATTCAGCGGGTTGATGGCATAAGCACCGGTAAATTCGCCGGTAACTTTTTTAACTTCAGCCATTCGTTCGCGCTCCGAGCGGTTTTTAGCCCAATGAACATAGGCTTCGACCTTTTCGCGGCACTCAGAAGTAGTTATCTCAGAAACATAAGGATGTTCGGGAGCAAGCACCATAAAAGTTACCCCGAACATGGTATCGGCGCGGGTAGTAAAGATTTCGAGCTTGTTATCATAATCCCTGATGGTAAACTCTGCAGAACAGCCTTCTGAACGACCAATCCAATTGCGCTGTATTTCCTTGAGCGATTCTGACCAGTCTATATTATCCAGGCCTTCGAGCAACCTGTCAGCATAAGCTGTAATTCGCAGCAGCCACTGTTTCATGGTTTTACGTTCAACCGGATGGCCACCACGCACTGAGAAACCTTCACTTACTTCATCGTTGGCAAGCACGGTTCCCAATGCCGGGCACCAGTTTACCATAGTATCAGCCAGATATGCCAGCCTATAGTTCATCAGTATTTCCTGCTGCTGCTTTTCTTCCATCTGCACCCATTCAGCAGCTGAAAAAACTGCAGTTTCGCTGCAGGCAGCCTGAACTTCAGCATTACCCGACTTCTCAAAATAATCCTCAACAAGAGCTTTTACCGGCTCTGCTTTATTGGTCTTTTTATTGTACCATGAATGGAAAAGCTGAATAAATGTCCACTGAGTCCATTTATAATAAGCCGGGTCGCTTGTGCGGACTTCCCTGTCCCAGTCGTAACTGAATCCGATTTTATCTAACTGCTCGCGGTAACGGGCTATATTTTTTTCGGTAGTTATTGCAGGATGGGTTCCGGTTTGAATGGCATACTGCTCTGCCGGCAACCCGTAAGCATCATAGCCCATGGGATGCAGAACATTAAATCCTTTCAGCCTTTTATAGCGGGCATAAATATCCGAAGCAATATATCCCAGCGGATGTCCGACATGTAAGCCTGCTCCTGATGGATAAGGAAACATGTCAAGCACATAGTACTTTGGCTTATTGTGGTCAATATCAGTTTTATAAGTCTTGTTTTCGGCCCAAAGTATCTGCCATTTTTTCTCAATTTCCCTGAAGTTGTAATCCATTGCTGTTGTTGATTTTGGGCAGCAAAGGTAGTAAGAATATAGAATTTATCAGGACTGCTGACAGGAAAGGCGGTGGAGTTAACGACATATAGGTAATATGCTTATTAAAGTCATAAACATCTGCAAGACTTTTTGCTGGTTGAATATACATTTTATGCTGTGCAGATGAATCTCCGTTGTTGTTTAAACCCGTTTGATTCAGGGAAGAGAATTCAGAATATTTTATACCACCCTGACCATCGGTGTTAATAGATCAGCACCGTTTAATAGTCTGATTAAATGTTGATTAATAAAGATAAAAATATTACTGTATTAAAAAAAGGGAGGGCAAAAACAGGCACCTCCCTTCAAAAACACACAAAAAAGATTGGCTCATTTTTCCGGTAACATTATTTTAATCGCTTAAAACCTTAACATGAAAGTAAGCAAGGGTTTGTTGCTTTTCGACAGGGCAATCCAGCAATCTGAATCCTGAACTGTCTTTTAAATAATACCTGTAATTGTAGTTAAGCGGAGCTATTTCACCGGTCAAAGGGTCATACTTGTTGCAATTAGTGCAATAGCGATAGAGTTTGCTATCCCTGTTAACGGCGACTAATTCCATAAATGCCTGATCAACAGTATCGCCACTACAATTTAGTAAAGGAAGTAACTCATAATGACGGCCATTGCGACTGTATGCTTCGATGTTTCCATTTGGAATTTTAATCATAGAGCCGTCAGGAGTAAGGATTTTCGTGTTAAAGAATCCGGTGTGCATTTCGCTGCAGGGAATAATTTTCCCGTCAGCAAGAACATATCCATCTCCGGTGGCCTTCGTTTCTGCTGCAAAAAGTGCAGTAAAAAGGAGCGTAAAAAGAAAAAGAATTTTTGTTTTCATGGCTGTTCCCTTTCACTTTTTTAAGATCGGATATCCGATTACCTGCCTTTTAGGTTAATACGTCAATTCCGAAGAAAGGAAGCACTGTTGCACCATTTTCTCGGTTAACTTCCAGATAAAATTCCCCATCTTTATAAACGAAGTATACAGTCTGCAGATGAGGACCTTTGTAATTACAATGAATAAAATCGCCGCATTCTCCATACTCACAGTATTTGTATAATCTGAGTCCGTTGCGCGAGGTAACATATTCCATCATTGATGTTTTGCCGGTGGCTTTTCCATTGAGATAAAGAGGCAGGCGCTCAAACAAATGGCCCTTGCAGCAAAATGCATCAAGTTCCTTATTTTTGATTTTAAGCACAGTTCCATCCTCTTTTTGAATAGTAGTATAAAAAAGCCCGGTCTTGACTTTTTGGCAAAAACTGGTTTCACCGTTAACAGTGATGTAGTTTTTTGAGGGTTCATTGGTGGCAAAAAGTGTAACTGCCAGCATGACGAGCAGAGTAGTGCAGATGTTTGTTTTCATGTTTGGTTCCTCCGGTTGGTTTGGTGATTGATGTTGTAAAATTACGTACACGACTGATATACAATCAAATGTAATCTACCAAACCCGAAAACAAATCGGCAAATGAGCCAGCCACCAGAACTGTTCATTCACCGGATAAAAAAGGCAATTGAGCGATTGAAATAAGGAATAAATGGATTTTTATGGGGTTGAGCTTGTAAGAGGAAAATAAACTCTGAATGTGCTTCCTTTTTTCTCAATACTTTTTACTTCGATTCTTCCTCCATGTTTTTCAGCAAGTTCTTTGCATAAAATCAAACCAAGACCTGTACCAGGCTCCTGGTCAGTACCTTTGGTTTTACGCCCTGAATCAATGTTGAAGAGTGAATTCACTTTTTCCGCTGTCATCCCTATGCCATTGTCTTTCACTTCCAGAATAAAATTCTCATATTCAGAACTGGTTTCTATATGTATCTTCCCATCGTGCGGAGTAAATTTAATGGCATTGGTGAGGAGGTTGCGAAGTATGGTATTTACCATGTTTGCATCTCCGATGATGGTTTTCTCAGTATTAAACTGACTGATAATCTGAATGTTTTTGCGTGCAGCCTGAACCGATGCCATACCAATATTTTCAACAACCAGCGTATTAATATTTACATCAGCTGGCTTAAACGAAATGGCTCCTGTTTGCGAACGGGCCCATAAAAGCAGGTTTTCGAGTAACTGATAGGCCTGCTGAGAGGATGTTTTTATACTTTGAAGCGTTTTTTCAAGTTTGGCAGGATCAATATTGTTAAGCGTAATAAGCAAAATATCGGTCATCCCAATAATGGTATTAAAAGGATTACGTAAATCGTGGGCAATGATTGAAAAAAACTTATCCTTGGCATTATTCAGGTCGTTGAGGTCAGCATTTTTTCTGAGAATTTCTGATTTCTGCTTTTCAATAAGTATGGTTCTAAGTTCTACTTTTTCTTCGAGCAGCTTTTTACCCCTTACCAGACTCCTTTCCCTGATTCTTACAAATATCAAAATGCCAGCAATTGTAAGCAAAGCGTAAGCGATAATTGCGGCATTGCTCCACCACCAGGGAGGATGCACAATTACAGGGATTGAAATCGCTTTTTCGCTCCAGTGCCCGTCGTTATTTGAACCTTTTACCCATAAGGTATAGCTGCCCGGGGGCAGATTCGAAAATGTTACAAAGTTGCGTGTTCCAATATATATCCAGTCTTTATCAGCACCTTCGAGCATATATGCAAAAGAATTTTTCGATGGATTGGTGAATTCCATCGCAGCAAATTCCACTGTAAAGGTATTTTCGCCATAGTAAACATGAATTTGAGGAATATTTTCAAGATTAAAATACAAGTTGCTTCCTTTTGCGATTTTGTATGCTGAAGTAAAAGCAACTACAGGTACAAAAGGATTTTCTTTAATAGAATCGGGGTAAAAGCTGTTTAATCCATTCATTCCACCAAAAAACATTTCACCATCTTCGCTCAGGAAACTCGCCCTCAGATTAAACTCCCGCCCCTGCAAGCCATCTTCGGTCTGATACTTAACAAAGTTGTTATTTGCTTCATCAAACCTGCACAAACCATTGCTGGTGGCGAACCATAATGATTCGTTTTGATCTTTTAATATGCTGTAAACCAGATTCCCCGGAAAACCTTCCTTAATGCCGTAATAAGAAAATTCTTTACGTTTTTTTGAATAGCGGTTAAGATGAGAGTGGGTTCCAATCCAGAGATCTCCATGCCTGTCTTCGCACAAAGCTGTAATAAAATTGTCGGATAATGTATTCAGGCCATTTTTCTCTTTGCTGAAGTGAATAATCTCTTCTTTGTCAGGCTTAATGAGGTCCAGTCCATTTATAGTACCTATCCAGATCAGGCCTTCGCTATCTTCAAGAATGGCATAAACCAGATTGGCACTTATCCGGTATAAAGGCTCTGCATTTGTTTGATAATGAAGTACTTTATTCCGTTTACGATCAAGTTTGTAAACGCCTTCATTGGTAGCAAACCAATAGGCTCCGTTTCTGTCCTGAATCATCATATTGATTCTAACGCCTTCAAAACCGGGCAATGCTTCACCTTTGAAATATTGAGATGGCCTCAGGAAATTCTGCAGTTTTTTATTGAAAATAACAATCCCATCGCGTGTTCCAAGCCATATGTCGTGCTTATTGTCTTCAAAAATGGTATGCACATAATCGTCAGGAATATGATATTTGCCCGATGAAGCTGCTCTGTAAACCTTAAGCTCACCAGTCTTCCTGTTGTATAGATTTAAACCCTGACCCCAGGTTCCTATCCAGATCAGCTCGCTTGATTCGCGATAAACCGAGGCAATAACATTTCCTGAAAGATTCACTGAATTGGGGGAATCACTTTTTCTGATCAGGTTAAAACTACGGGGCTTGAGGTCGGTTTTATTCACTCCCGAAAGGGTTCCAATCCAAAGGTTGTTTGAATTATCAATAAAAAGGCTCAAACAAATGTTATGATTTAATGCGCTGTTTGAATCATCAAATTTTTCGCTGTTCACCATCTCATTTTGTCTGAATCTGAGCCGGTTAATACCCCCCCCTTCGGTAGCTATCCATATATTGCCTGATTTGTCTTCGGTTATTGCTCTTATAAAATTGTTGCTGAGGGTTTTTGAGGGGGCACTTTCCGCAAAAAAATGTTTAAAAGAATAACTATCCAAAGGCATCAAACTCAAACCATTGCGGCTTCCAACCCAGATATTGCCTGATTTATCCTCATAAAGAGCCGAAATATCATGATGAGTTGGTCCGGAACCTGTTTCGGAATTTGCTAAAAATATTGTAAAATCAGAGGTTGCAGGATTAAAAACTGATAACCCTGTGGATGAACCTACCCAAATTCGGCCATCTTTTGATTCCAGTAATGGAATATTAAAGTCTTTAACACTCTCATCTATAGGTAACGTGCTTTTAAAATGTAAAAATGTATTGCTTGCGGGATCACAAACTGATAGTACCGGGGGTGTATTGATAAGTATGTGCCCATCGCGGCTGCATTTTACATCGTAAACATAGCGGGTAATCTGCCTGCCAAAAGGTGTCTGATATTCAACACTTATAAAACGATCTTCGCTGCGATCGTATTTTACCAGGCCGTTTTTGGTACCAATCCATAAATCAGAGAATTTGTCTTCGGTAATGGAAAATATCCAGTTGTTAGGGATTGAGTTAAGGTCTGATGGATCGTGGGTATAAACAGTAAAAACATATCCGTTGAACTTATTCAATCCGTTTTGTGTTCCGAGCCATATGTAACCCCTCGAATCCTGAAAGATACAATTAACCACACTTTGTGATAGCCCGTCTTCAATGGAGTATGCCGAAAAGTAATACTGCCCGGCATTAACCGGCAATATGGCATTAAAAATGAGCCCAATCAACAGTAAGAAACGATTAATCCCGGGTGTTTTCATTTTTACGTTTTTGGGTAATTTTAAATCAGAAGGAAACAACAAATTTAACACCAGATCAAAAAAGCCTGTTTTTTAACTCTTTGGCCCGATAAGCTCAAAAAAAGCTTTCTGATAAGAATCGCTGATCGGAATACGTTGATTTGCAATAACGATGTGCCGGCGCTCAACAAAATCGATTTTGTCTAATGAAACGAACCATGATTTATGCACCCGGCAGAAATGCGGAAAGGGCAAGGCTTCTTCTATTCCCCGGGCATTCATAAGTGTCATGATGCGTTTTTGAGCAGTAACAATGCGCCAGTAATCTCCCATGCCTTCAACGTATAAAATGTCAGAGGTTTTTACTTTTTCAATCCGGGTTTCAGTTTTTATAAATATAAAGTCTTTATCCTTGTTTTCGTTGTTTATTACTTCGCCTGAAAGAGGCAACGGGACATTGGGGCCAGAATTTTGCATGCGGTCATACACCTTATTCATCGCTTTTACAAATCGTTCAAACGATATGGGTTTAAGAAGATAATCAGTAACATCAAGTTCAAAACCCTCCAAAGCGTATTCATCATATGCTGTGGTTAGAATTACAAAAGGACGGTGCCTCATTGCTTTTAAAAGCTGAAGACCCGTGAGCCCTTCCATCTGAATATCGAGCAGCAAAAGATCAACCTGATTATTTCTCAGATATTCAAGGGTTTCGATAGCATTATCAAAAGTATGCTGCAGGCTTACAAAAGGAAGTCTTTCGCAGTAATCGCGCATAATATCCAGAGCAAGCGGCTCATCGTCGATGGCAATGCAGTTTATCTTCATCTTATCCGGCAATTTCAAGGGTTACTTTAAAAGTGGTTCCATTTTCAGTAATACTCAGTTTGTGTTTACCTGGGTAAATGAGTTCAAGCCGGCTTTTAATAAGCATTATTCCATTTTTTTCAGCTTTTTCATTTTCGCTCATCAACCCCTGTTTGACGTAGTTTTCAATTTCAAAAAATAAGCCTTCCGGCATTGAATCGAGCAGAATACTTATGCCGGGTGTTTGTTGGGTACTCCCATGCCTGAAGGCATTTTCAACAAACGAAATGAGTAACATAGGAGCAATTTTTCTGCCAGTGAGGTCTCCTTCAATTCTAAATTTCACAAAGCCCGGGTTTTTGATCCTCAGCTTTTGTAAATCTATAAAACTTTTCAGATAGTCGGCCTCTTTTTCGAGCAAAACCAGTCCTGCACCGGCATCATAAAGCATATAACGCAATATTGATGACAATTTAATAAGAGCCGGACCGGCTTCTGGTGACTTTTGATATACCAGAGAATAAATGTTATTTATAGTATTAAACAAAAAATGCGGATTTACCTGCGACCTGATGAGTGCCAGTTCCCCTGCCTGTTGCTGCCTGATAAGCGCTTCCTTTTGTTTTTGTGATTCAATACCACTGATTAAAAAACGAATCAAAACAGCATAAATGGCTGTAATTATAACCAATCTTAAATTATTCCACACATAAAACCATTCATAAATAAATTCCTTCCCCGGCGTTGAGTGAAACAGCTTCCAGAAAACATATTCAACCGGAAGCCGCATGATAACAGCAAAAGAAAAAATAATTAAGCCAGAAACGACCATTAAAATCCGGCTTTTCATTTTTTGTAAAAAAGGAAAAGTTAAATAAACCAGATAAAAAGAAAATACATTGAGCAGAATTGAGATAAATACTTCCTTAAAATACAAATTATTAAGCAGATACGATTTATCAAACTGACCGGTATACAAAGGGAATAGCCCCTGGTTGATCAGATACAGCCAGAAAAACAGATGAATGAGTAGTATGTTTTTCTTCTTCATCATTGCGAATTTTCAAATAAATGAATGGTTTGGCATTCACCTCAAAAACCCATCCCGGCGAACAGATTTCATTAGTAAAGTTAAGCAAAATAAGAGCGAAATCAAATACTTATAATTATCAAATCTGTGAAACACCTGTAATCCTCGCTGAAGTCTGGTTTTTTTTCTGCAAGTAAACATCTTGGTTGATAAAAATTTTCATTAACAGCAGACCTGCAATTAACTTTTAGCATTAACCTTTGGTTTGCTGCATTGCATTTTTCTTTTCTCTCATTAAAAGCAAATTCTCAATAAGTCATATACGCATTCAACAGCTTGTATAAAAAAGTAGTAAGTAGTCTGCTCAATCACTCATTATCAGAATTTCTTTTTCAGCATAAGCACCATTATATGATTGGATAAAAAGTTAGCAGGATAAGTCCGTTTTTACTGGGTATTTCATGCCCGAAATCAATTTGAGTTGCGACAGACCAAAAAATCAATCCAATAAAGATATAGTTTGAACTCTTTACAGAATTTATCAAAGCCAGTGTTAATAATCAGGAATACCATCTTAAAGATTTGCCTGTTTAATTAAATCAAATAGAATCGATCTGATTACTAAATATGTCAATTTTATTGGTGAGAAAAAAATAATTGATCAGCCTGTCAACTGTGAGTAATAATTGAAATTAAAGAATACTTTTGTGTAAAAGAAGAGTGATATATGTCAGAATTCTTGGCCTCGTACGAACGAGTACTTCTCGGGAAGCTAAAAAAAGATGACCAGTCAGCATTTTCTGTTGTTTTTACGCAATACTATTCCGATCTGGTTCGGTTTTCCTTCAAATTTACGAACGATTTAAATATATCTGAAGAGATTGTTCAGGATGTATTCCTTAGATTATGGGAAAACCGGTCATCTCTTGAAATACACACTTCACTAAAATCTTATCTGCTAAAAAATGTACAAAATCGCAGTATAGACAGCCTTCGGCATACAGGCATTACCAATCAGTATGTATCAATGGTGCTGAATAATGTGATTGCTACTCAAAATGATACCGAGAATTATGTTTTTTTCTCCGAACTGCAGGCAAATTATAATAATGCCTTAAAAAAGATTCCGGTTCAATATGCAGATGTTTTTCGCATGAGCCGCATGGAAGGCTTAAAATATCAGGAAATTGCAGATGTGCTAGGAGTGTCAGTGCGAACTGTGGAAGTTCGTTTAAGTAAAGCTCTCGTAATATTAAGAGAAGAACTGAAAGACTTTCTTTTACTGTATTTAATTATTTTAAAATTGCTTACCTAGTATTCAATCCGGATGAAACAAGATTTGAGAAACACGTGGCAGCTTCAATTCTCAAAAAAAATCATGTAACCGGATGTGGGTTTAAACTTTTGAAACGTCTTTAATTTAATTGGAGAATTATGGAAAAGTCAAATTCCGGTTGGGTTGATGAATTAATTGTAAGCTACCTTGAGGGTAAAGCTTCCGGAGACGATATCCGCAGGCTGGAATCCTGGGTTATGGAATCGGAAGAAAACAAGAAATATTTTGCACAGATAAGTAAAGTCTGGAATACTTCAGCCGAATTGTCAATATCAACTGATAAAGCATTGGCTAAGGTTTTGGGTACAATAAACAGAAGGCGAAAACACCGGGAAATATTGATTATAGCCCAAAAGATAGCAGCCGTTTTATTTATCCCCCTGCTTATCTCGCTATTTTGGATGTATTCGGTTGGTGAATTTAAAAGTTCAAAATCAACAGCTACACTCCAAAAAGTGGTTGCTGCATTTGGTACTTTCTCAGAGTTAACACTTCCTGATGGATCAAAAGTATGGTTAAACGCCGGCAGCACCTTGGTGTATCCTGAAAAATTCAGCAACGAAAATCGTTTGGTTTATCTGACAGGAGAAGCTTACTTTGAGGTTCAATCCAACGAAAACATTCCATTTTTTGTAAGCACACCCTTTTTTACAGTTAAGGCAACCGGAACCCGGTTTAATATCCGGGCTGAAAAAGATTATCAAAATCCTTCAGTTACTCTGATTGAAGGAAAAGTTGCCGTTCAAAAGAATTCTCCCGATAACAAGGGCGAGCTGATTACCCGCTTGCAGCCAAACCATCACATGACTTACAATACCATAAACGGCAGTTTCTCTGTAACAACCGAAGATCCATATAAGTATTTTGCCTGGAAAGATGGTAAACTCGTTTTCAGGAATGACAACATCAGTGAGGTTGCCAGAAGAATAAGCCTTCAATACAATGTAGATATCGAAATCAGAGGAGACCAAATTAAAAAATATCGTTACAGGGCAACTTTTGATGGTGAGCCGTTGAGCGAATTATTGAGACTTCTGAAAATTTCTTCCCCTATTGACTATACTGAAGTCAAACCCACTGCATTACCTGATGGCACGTTCACCAGAAGAAAAATCATCATATATTCTCTGATTGATTGATTATGAAAAATAGAAAGCCTATGAACCGCTGAAGATCAAAATACAATCCAAATCAGGGATTTTTATGACATAAGATCATCTGGGTTCGGTTGCAAAAGACCAGGCGTTTTGTAAAACTATTTTTCGTAACTCATTTCTTAAGCACTAAAGAATTGGAATTGCAGGCATAAGGCAGTTTCAATGAACCTGATTTATTTTTTACTTTAAACCAACTAAAAAATGAGATCTTTTTTACTAGCGGGGTTTTTCGCCCTTTTCATGCTGGCACCTTCAAAGCTTGAAGCACAATCAACAAAAATTACATTAAACATGGTTAATGTTTCTTTGAATGATGTGCTGAACGAAATCGAAAAGAAAAGTGATTTCAGGTTTCTGGTTAATGAAGAAGTGATTGATCTAACAAGAAAAGTGGATGCTGTTTTTGTTAATACATCTGTAAAAGACATACTTGACCAACTTTTTAAAGGCGAGAATATTAAATATGTTACAAGTGATAGTCAGATTATCATAACTCCGGCCAAACAAAAAGACAGGGATTTTCAGCCAAAAAAAGTAAGCGGAAAGGTTACAGATAAAAAAACCGGTGAAACCTTAATAGGAGTGACCGTGCAGATAAAGGGCACATCCCTTGGTACAACAACCTCTGTGGACGGGATATATTCTATTGATATTTATACTCCTGATGCAGTTCTGCTCTTTTCCTATGTTGGTTATGAGCCAGTGGAAGTTTCCACAAAGGATATTCAGATTATCAATATAACCATGCAACAGGTTGCTACCGAGCTCGAAAGTGTTGTTGTAACAGCCCTTGGTATAAAACGTGAGGAAAAGGCACTTGGATATTCTGTTCAGAAAGTTGATGGTAAAGGGTTGCAAACTGTAAGACCAGTTGATGTAGGAACATCACTCACGGGCAAAGTAGCAGGTTTATCGGTATTAAACAGTACCGATTTTGGAACAGCTCCGGAACTATACATCCGTGGAGAAAAACCACTTTTAGTAATTGATGGTGTACCTTACGGTAACCTTACTTTACGCGATGTTCCGCCCGATGATATTGAAAGTCTTAGCATTCTGAAAGGTGCTACAGCTTCTGCTCTCTATGGCTATCGCGGGGCAAGCGGCGCCATTATGATAACAACAAAAAAAGGAAGTGCCAGCAAAGGCATTACAGTATCAGTTAACAGCAGCACCATGTTTGCTGCTGGTTACCTTGCCATCCCCGAGTCGCAGTCTACCTATGGCCGTGTTGTTAACACAGCTACCAACACTGCTGTTACCAACGGTGATGGTGCCTGGGGGCCACCCCTTGAAGGTCAGGAAGTTATTCAGTGGGATCCTTTTAGCAGAACTATGAAGCCCATGCCCTGGCTGCCGGTTGGTAAAGATAATTTCCGGAATTTTCTCGAACCCGGATATGTCCTGAATAATAACGTCAATATTATTCAGCAGAGTGAGTCAGCGAGTTTCCGGGCTTCAGCCAGCTGGGTAAAAAACAAAGGACAATACCCTAATTCTATGTTCGACAAATTTGCTTATAACATCGGGGGTGACATAAAACTGCGTAATTTTTCTTTAACATCAAGCATTTCATATAACAAACAAACATCACCAAATTTTGGCTTTAACGGTTATACCGGATATGACCCTATGTATTCCATGTTGATCTGGTCATCACCCGACTGGAATGTTCTGGATTACAGAAATTACTGGGTAGTACCCGATGAAGTACAAAATACCGGTTATACCGACACCAATAACAATCCCTATTTTGACAGGTACGAAAGGATTCATAGTTTAAACAAAGACATTTTCAACGGCTCTTTATCCATGAGTTACAGCTTTACTTCCTGGTTAAAAGCAACACTGCGTTCGGGTTTCGACACCTACAGCAACCGGCAGGTAATACGAATTTCCAAGGGCTCATTGGTTAGTGCAGGCTCGGCTACAATTCTTGAAAACGGCAATCAGGTGTGGGGCGAAAGTAAACTGGGATCGTATAACTTAGGATTGGGAAGGGGGTATAGTTTTAATAATGACTTCCTGCTTACTGCCGAACATTCCTTTAATAAATTCACTATTGACGGATTCGCCGGAGGAACAATTTACTACCGCCAGGACGAAGGCACTGATTCAAGAACACAGGGAGGGCTTTCTATTCCGGGGTTTTATTCATTAAAGGCATCCGTTTTGCCGGCTTATGTTGTTTCAAATCTTTACAGACAACAAGTTAATAGCTTGTATGGAAGACTGGCTTTATCATGGAACAGACTTTTTTATTTTGAAGGCACCCTGAGAAACGACTGGAGTTCCACCTTATCAGAAGCAACCCGATCTTATCTGTATCCTTCATTATCCGGTAGTTTTATTATTTCTGAACTGTTCACCAAAAGGCAATGGCTGTCTTTGTGGAAGTTACGTGGCTCATGGACATCATCCAAAAAACCAGCCGGAATATATGATATCAATCAGGTGTTTAATATTACAAACAATGCATGGACTAATCTGACATCTGCTTCATTGCCAGCAACAATTTACAGCAGCAATGTATTTCCTGAGTCGGCTTCAACATGGGAAGTTGGTACAGCAATTAATATATTTAACAACAGAGCTTCTGCTGATATTTCTTACTATAACAAACGAATGTATGACTTTCTGCGCGAGGCTGAAATTTCTCCTGCTACAGGATACTATAACAGCTACATTAATATAGCTGAAGAGATTACTCGCAAAGGAGTTGAAGTAACATTAAACGGAACTCCGGTTAAAACAAACAACTGGAGATGGGATATATCAATTAACTGGTCGAAATATGCAAGGTTTTTCACCAAATTAGATTCTGTTTACTCAGAAGACAAGCCGTGGATTAAAGTAGGCGAAAGAGCTGATCCTTACACACTTTATGATTTTCAACGTGATCCTTATGGTAATATTATCCATAAAAATGGTGTACCTCTTTATTCAAACTATGTTTCAAAATTCGGGAACTATGACCCCGATTGGATTTGGGGATTAAGCACCAGCCTCAGATATAAAAACTTGTATTTTAGTATCTCGCTCGATGGCAGGGTGGGCGGACTGGCTCAAACCACTACTGAAATGTATATGTGGCGATCAGGCTCTCATCCCAACTCAGTAACACCAGAGCGATATCTGGATGCAACTGTTCCCGGCTCAAAAAACTACATAGGGGAAGGAGTAAAAGTGGTTTCAGGATCAGCTACATATGACACCTATGGCAATATCACAAGCGATGACCGGGTATATGCCGCCAATGACGATGCTGTTACTTATGAATCATATATAAATACAATACATGCAGGTACAGCCTGGGGAGGATCTCCATCACCGCTCGAAGCCTACAGTACTACATTTTTTAAAATAAGAGAAATGTCAATTACTTACGATTTACCTGCAAAAATTTGTAACAGGTTTAAATCTCAGGGGGTTTCGGTTTCAGCAGTTGGGCAGAATATGTTTTTGTGGTCAAAACAATTTAAGTACTCCGACCCTGATGGTGGTTACGAAAATTTCAGCGACCCATCTGTTCGGTATATTGGTTTTAACTTAAAACTCAATTTCTAAAAAAAATCTGGTTCTGGTATAACCATTACACAGAGAATTAAGGAGTTACTGGTTCACGTTTAAAACGAGCTTAAAAAACAAAAAACAATGAAAAACAAAAAAAGATATTTTGGTCTGCTTGTGGCCTTAATCATACTTTCACTTGCTGCCTGCAGCAAATTTGATGAGTTAAATACCAATCCTGATACTACAACCAAAGTTCCCGCTTCGATGGAATGTACAAACATTGTATTGAGGGTTCTGCTGCCTGGCGGCGATGCAATGAGTGTTATTTCAACAAACGCTTTGCCTAAATATGTAGGTTTTACTGTTTTGGGAAAGAACAGCTATCAATACAACAACACTGGAAGCGGAAGTTTTGGTTCTATGACATTATTGCCAAATATCGAGGCCATGAATGAAGCGGCCAAAGGTGGTGTTATGGAAGAATCCTACAAAGGAATCGGCAGCTTTGCAAAAGCATATGCATTTTACAAAATGACCATGTGGATGGGTGATATTCCTTACAGCGAAGCTGGCAAAGGTGGCGAGGGACTTCTTGAACCAAGATATGACACACAGGAACAGGTCTTTATTCAAATTCTTGAAGAACTAAAGGCTGCAGATCAATATTTCTCTGCAGGAAAAAGATTTAGCGGAGATCCTACACCATACAACGGTGATCCGGTTAAATGGAGAAAAGCAGTCAATGCCTTTACATTAAAAGTACTGATGAGTTTAAGTTCAAAGGAAGATGTGGCATCTCTTGATATTAAAGGCCGCTTTGCAGAGATAGTGGCTGCAGGAAATCTAATGGACAATTCAACAGGGTATCTGGGACTTGCTTATTCAACCCAAAACAAACATCCTTTAAGTGCAAGTACAATGTTTGCCCCAAAAACAATCGTAAGCACATTACTCATCAATAATCTTAAATTATTGAATGACAGGAGACTATTCTATTACTGCGAACCTGCAGCTGCACTTATTGCCGCTGGTTTAAATGAATCAGACACAGCCGCTTACAATGGAGTGGATGTTTCAATGGATTATGATGTCATGAATCTGGAGTATAAAGCCAATAAATTTTCGGCAATCAACCTTCGTTACCAAAAGGAGGATGCTTGCGAACCACGTATGGTAATGACCTATGCTGAACAACAACTCATTCTTGCGGAAGCAAGAGTAAGGGGATGGATTTCTTCAGAATCAGCTCAAACCTATTATGAAGAAGGCGTAAAATCGGCCTTGTCAAACATCAAAGCAACCAAAGATATTTATGCTCATGGTATGCCCATTGACCAAAGTTACATTGATTCCTATTTTTCGGGTGAAGCAGCTTTTAAAACAACAACTGATGAACAACTAAAACAAATATGGATGCAGAGTTATATCCTGCGGTTTATGCAAGATGCTGACTTTAGCTACTTTGAATACAGGAGAAATAATTATCCTGAATTCCCGATCAACCCTGCTTCAAGTTTAAATGAGAATAATACAGGCGCAATTCCCATGCGTTCCTTATACCCTTCCTCTGAAACAAACTACAACCGGCAAAACCTAACTGAAGCACTGAATCGTCAGTATGATGGATACGACGAAATCAATAAAATAATGTGGTTATTAAAATAAAGGGCTTCACGATCAGATTAAAAATGAATCAGAAGCAGCTTTTCCGAAGGTCTAATCAAAAAACAAATTGACAAAAAACAGCTTGCATTGATAAAAAAAATCAGCCGCAGCTTAGTTTTTCTCAGCCTTTTAAACAAAACAATTTTTATTAACCTTAACGCCAAATTTAATTATGAAAAAAACTTTATTAAGTTTACTCATAATCCTGGTTTTTACCAGTTTTGTAAGTGCCCAGTTGCCCGCAAGAAAGGGTTGGTGGAAGTTTGACGACGTTTCCGATATGCTTAAAGCCGATCTCGGCCAACCATTAACATTAACAGGTACCATGTCATCTGTTCCCGGCCCTGTTGACGGTAATCTGGCAACTCAGATTTCGCTGGGAAATTATTTATCCATGGCTCATGGAATTGCTCCCAATGGTGGTGGAGATTCCATAAATGAATATTCTGTTCAAATTGATTTTTCTGTTCCTGAAATTGGCAAATGGCATGCTTTTATTCAAACCAAGCCCGAAAATAACAATGATGCCGACTTGTTTACCAAAGCTAGCGACAACACAATTGGAACAGCAGCAACAGGATACTCTGTTAATTCAATAATGGCCGACACCTGGTACCGTATGATTATATCGGTGAAAAACGGAGATTTTTTCAATGTTTATCTGAACGGAGAGCTTTGGCTTGCAGGAACTCCACAGAATGTTGATGGCAGATGGGCATTAGTCAATGAGCTATTAATTTTTGCCGATGATGATGGTGATGATGCAACCATCAACTGTTCTGAACTCGGAATATGGGATGTGGCACTTTCGGCCGCTCAGGTGCTGGAACTGGGAAATGCCTCATCTGTTCCCTTACCGGCTCGCTCAGGCTGGTGGAAATTTGATGATGTTACTGATTTATTAAAAGCTGAAATCGGATCTCCTCTGACCCTCTCAGGATCACAGACCTCTGTTGCAGGCCCCGAAGAAGGAAATCTGGCAACACAGGTTTCTCTTGGCAACTTTCTTTCTATGAACCACGGCATTTCACCAAACGGAGGTGGAAGTTCTGTTAACGAATACTCCTTATTAATAGATTTCTCAGTTCCTGAAATAGGTAAATGGCATGCTTTTATTCAAACAAATCCCGCAAACGGTGATGACGCTGATTTGTTTATCAAGTCCAGCGACAATACCATTGGAACAGCAGCAACAGGTTATTCTGCAAATTCAGTGCTCCCGAACACCTGGTATCGCATGATTATTTCGGTGAAAAACGGAGATTTCTTCAATGTTTATCTGAATACAGAACTATGGCTGGCCGGAACACCACAGGATATTGATGGAAGGTGGGCACTGTTGAATGACCTTTTGATATTTGCAGATGACGATGGTGATGACGCAACCATGAATTGCGCTGAACTGGCCATATGGAACGTAGCATTGTCATCAGCCGAAGTTTATCAGCTTGGCAGCTTTGCCGGCAATGTGCTTGTAACCGAAATCAATGTATCAGGAACCGGTAGCGTAAATGTTATCGAAACACAGAGCGGAACTTTGCAAATGATTGCAGAAGTAATTCCTGAAAATGCAACAAATAAAGAGGTTGCCTGGTCGGTTACCGAAGTTACCGGCGGAGCAACTATAAGTGAAGATGGCTTATTAACTGCAGTTAAAAACGGCACAGTAATAGTTAATGCAACCTCAACCGACGGAAGTAATATAACCGGAAGCACAGAAATTACCATTTCGAACCAGGCAGTAATACTGGTATCTTCGATTTCAGTTTCTTCTGCAACTGGAGCAAATACCATCACCAATAAAGGTGGCACTTTACAAATGATAGCAAGTGTGCTTCCCGAAAACGCTACCGATAAAGAAATTATCTGGTCGGTTGTTAAGGGTACAGGCGATGCTTCAATAACTGAAAATGGATTATTGTCGGCTATTGCTGATGGAACTGTAACCGCTAAAGCAACTTCAACTGACGGATCAAACGTTTCAGGCAGTATGCTTATAACTATTTCAAACCAGACAACAGTACGCGAAAGAAAAGGCTGGTGGAAATTTGACGATGCTTTTGATATGGTAAAAGCCGATATTGGCTCTCCGCTTGTCTTATCTGGTACTCAAACCTCCGTTAATGGTCCAACTGCCGGTAATTTGGCTACCCTTGTTCCACTGGGAAGCTACCTGGATATGAATCATGGTATTGCTGCCAATGGAGGTGGAACTCTTGTAAATGAATGGTCTCTTCAGATTGATTTTTCTGTTCCTATGATTGATACATGGTATGCATTTTTTCAGACGTTTGATGGTGATGCAGACTTGTTTGTTGCCAAAACTGAAGCACCGGACATAGGCCGTATTCCCAATAGTATCGGTTGCGGGTCAATACTCTACAGTCAGGCAACTATAACAGCAGACACCTGGTACAGAATGATCGTTTCTGTTAAAAATGAATCATTCTTTAATATCTATATTGATGGCAATTTATGGCTGGAAGGTTTAGTTCAATCGCTGGACGGAAGATATGGTTTAAGCCCGGTACTTCAGATTTTTCAGGATGATGATGGCGATGATGGCGAAATCAGGTGTTCAGAGCTGGCAATCTGGGATGTGGCTCTAACCGAAGCTGAAGCGATTGCTTTAGGCGATGCTACCACCTCACCGAATGGAATTTTTGATTTGCAATCACAAAGAAATTCTGACCTGGGTCCAAATTTCCCCAATCCTTTCTCGGTTACTACTACTTTTCCTTATGTAATTAAGGAAAAGGGACTTGTCTCCTTCAGCATCTTTAATCTGGCAGGCATTGAAGTAGTACAAATCAATGAAGGTGTTAAAACCCCGGGAACTTACAAACTGGAATTTAACGCCTCCGGTCTTCCTGCTGGAACTTATAGTATACAAATGACAACAGAATATGGCATAAGTTCTCGTAAAATGATAGTCATACGTTAGTGTTTGGTTTTGGTTGAAGTTGGTATAGGGTGTCTCAATTTTTGGGTCACCCTTTTACTAAACTATCCTCAAAAATATTAACAACTGACATCAGCTTTGCAAAACACCTGCGAAATGATCATTATTCTCAAGTCCGGTGATGACACCTGAATCCTCAAAATTTCAGGTGTCATCATTACTCACCATATTTAGTTTACCTTTCATAATCCTGTGTTGCCTGTGTGTGCTTTTCCCCATTTCAGCAGCCTGAATTATTTGTCCGAATTTTTAAAATAAGTTTTACGCCTGAATTTCTTTTTTAAAGACCCGAAGAATGAAAATTAAATATTTGACTGGTGTCAGAAAACAACTGTTTTTCGTTTTAACATTTGTGTTACCGCTAGCCTTGTCTGCTCAGCAGTATTTTGTTCCACCCAGGGTCGGATGGTGGAAATTTGACGATGCCAATGATTTGCAAAAAGCCGAAGCCGGATACGGAATTGATCTGAACCTTGTTGGCTTGAATTCTTTTGCAGAGGGGCCGCAAGCAGGAAATGGAGCCGTTCTGATTGGCCCGGACAGTCATTTTAAGATGCAACATCAAATTGCTGCCAATGGTGGAGGCACCAATGTTAATGAGTACACCCTGCTATTTGACTTCAAAATCCCGTCGAACGGAGTATGGTATACATTTTTCCAAACAGATCTTTATAATTCAAACGATGGCGAATTTTTTATAAATCCATCCGGAAACATGGGTGTAGCCGCCATTGGTTACAGTAATTACCAGATCAAACCAGGAGAGTGGTATCGCCTGGTTATTTCAGTAAAAAACGGCAGTCAATTTTTATATTACCTTGACGGTCAGCTTATAATGAATGGAATTGTTCAACCCATTGATGATCGGTTCTCCCTTGAAAACGTTTTATTGGTTTTTGCCGATAATGATGGCGAAGACTCTGAGATATACTGTTCAGAACTGTCAGTCTGGGATCAGGCCCTTTCCGCTGAACAGGCATCACAATTAGGCGGTTTTGGTCACAACACCGGCCCATATGTGATGACCAGAATTCCATACCTGCAGGCTCAGGGCTCAAATACCATGTCTATTTGCTGGCACGATATTGCAGCATCAGGCACGATAGTACAATATGGCATCGACTCCTCTTTAAATCTTGTTACTTCCGGTTCAAATGAATTGATAAGTGAACCCTACCGCTGGCATACCGTCAAATTAACAGACCTTCAGCCAGATACCCGCTATTTTTATAAGGTTCAAAGCGGAGGCGACGAATCTGCAATTTATTCTTTCAAAACATTACCCGACTCTGCCTTCACCGGAAAACTTCGCTTCCTTCTTCTGAGCGATACACACTCATCAGATACAACCATGGCTGGAAAAGTATTGAGGGCGGCTAAAGAAAAAATTACTGAATTGTATGGTTCAGATATTGAGAATCACCTGAATGGTATTTTTCACTCCGGCGATATTGTGATGAGTGGTGATATTCCCTGGCAATATACCAAGCAATTTTTTAAGCCTTTATCAGCGTTGTCAACCAGAGTTCCGTCCATAGTTGTTGCCGGCAATCATGAAATTGAAAGTCCTTACTTTTATAAGTACCTCAAACTTGACGATCTCTCGGCATTTCCTCAAACACATGCATTGCATGAAAAGGTATGGTTTCTTAAAACGGGAAATTCCGTTTTTATTGGCTTAAATACCAATATCATTGACTCTTATGGTGCGGCACAGGCTAATTGGCTCAATTCGAAACTTAACCAAATTGAAAACGATTCCACAGTTGACTTTGTTTTTCTGTTTTTTCACCATCCGCCATTTTCCGAATTATGGATTCATGGAGGTACTGAATACGTTGTTAATGCCCTATTTCCTGTTATAAAGAAATACACAAAAGTGCAGCAAGTACATTATGGACATACCCATGGGTTTGAAAGAGGAACAATCACATCTGGAGATACCGGTACCGATTTCAGGATCATTTGCGGTGGCGGAGGTGGCGGACTCAATGATCCATGGCAGGAAGGCGAAAACAAGGATTTTAATGAAATTCACAAAACCTTCAATCACTATTTCTTTCAGATTCTTGAAATAGACATTGAAAATCACTCCTTCCAAAACTCAATGTACAGCCTGGGAAACAATAATGATCCAAGGAATTCAGAACTTTTGGATACCTGGTACAAATCAATAAATCAAATTGGCCCTCAAACTCCCGGATTGGTAAACTTTGAAATAACTGACGATTACATTCAGTTTAATACCACTGATTTTTCAGGTCCCGACTCGCTCATGTCTGTTAACTTTCAGATAATTGAAAGTTTGCCCGAATTAAATGTCATAATTGATTCAACGTTACACTGGACCAACATTTATAATGTAGACAAAAATTTCAAACCCGTTGATGTGAATCATGGAATCAATTTACTGCAAAGCAGAATTTCGTCTTCCCGGCTTGCTGTTGACAAGAAATACCAATTCAGAGTGCGCTACCGCGATCATAATCTTATCTGGAGCGAATGGTCAGCTGCATCAGGATTTTCTATAATGGGAACTAATGAAACCGATGGTAAGCCAATGGGATACTTTCTTGAGCAAAACGCTCCGAATCCCTTTAAAAATCATACCAGATTCGTTTATAAAATACCTGAAAAGTGCGAAGTAGTCTTTCGGATCTATGATAAAAATCAAAGGCTTATCAGTGAAAGCAATGAGGGCATGAAGGATATAGGAACACACACATTTGAATTCAATGCCGAAAACCTTAACAGCGATGTTTATATTTATGAATTAAATGCAAACAAAATCGCAGTTTCGAAAAAAATGATTTTAATTAAGTAAAACCCTGGAGATTTAAATTATGAAAATCATTACAGTTCTTCTGCTTGTAATTTCATTTCTGTTTCTCCGGAATCAGGAAATAAGTGCCCAGAGTGCTTTAAGTGATTATGAAAAAATGATCAACGAAAGAAACAAAGTTGACTGGCCTTACCTGAACTGCTATCGTGAAGATAACAAAAAGCTTGGATTGCCCGAACCCGGCGAAAAAAGAGTTGTTTTTATCGGCAATTCCATTACTGAAGGATGGAAATACTTACGTCCGGATTATTTCGCAAATAAATCTTACATATGCCGGGGCATCAGCGGCCAAACCACCCCTCAGATGCTGATCAGGTTCAGGCCTGATGTTATTGCCTTAAAACCAGAAGTAGTAATTATTCTTGCCGGTATTAATGATATTGCCGGTAACACAGGCCCGGCTACTCTTGAAATGATACAGGACAACATCACATCCATGGCCGAACTTGCAAAATTTAATGATATACAGGTGATTTTATGCTCGTTACTGCCAGCGTTTGATTTCCCCTGGAATCCAGGCGTTTTTCCAGCTGAAAAAATAATTTCACTTAACCAGTGGATAAAAAATTACTCTGAAACCAATGGCTTTGTATATCTTGATTTCTACTCATCTATGGTGGATGAAAAAAAGGGACTTAAAACAGAATTGTCGGAAGATGGCGTTCATCCAAACGAAGCCGGATATGATCTGATGGAGCAACTGGCTGAAATTGCAATTATCAGGCTACTTAATCAGTGAACCATGTTACCAATTCAGCTGAAATTAATAATCGCATACCAATGAGTAAAGAAGATAAAAAAATGAACCGGATCACTTCAATAGATGCATTGAGGGGATTTGATATGCTGATTATTATTTTTTTAGATCACTTTTTTAAAGCATTAAACGTTGGCATTGGGTCGCCCTTTACAAAATCTTTGGCCAATCAATTTGATCATCCTGAGTGGTTTGGTTCAACATTTTACGATATTGTAATGCCTCTGTTCCTTTTCATTGTGGGAGCGGCCATTCCTTTTGCATTAACAAAACGAAAACAGCAACACAATAGTTTATCTTCAATTTACATAAAGCTGATAAAACGCTTTCTGATTCTTTTTGTGCTTGGATGGATAGTTCAGGGAAATTTACTTGAATTGAATGCTGATACTTTCAGTGTTTTCAGCAATACTTTGCAAGCTATTGCTGTAGGTTACATTTTTTCAGGCATTGCCTTCATTCATTTTAAACTCCATACACGCATAATTCTTTTCGGTGTCAGCTTACTTCTTTATTATTTTCTTCTTACTATTCCTGATGTTCCGGGAGTTGGAAATGCTGTTTTGCTGCCCGAAAGCAGTTTTGCATGGTATCTGGATCAAATAGTCTTGGGCGATTTTCAGGATGGAACCCAATATACCTGGATTTTAAGTGGACTTGGTTTTTTTGCAACAACCTTGTCAGGGGTTTTTGCAGGCGAATTAATCATATCAGGTCTGCACAGACAAAAAATAGCATTGTACCTCTTTTTAATTGGTATAGCAAGTGTTTCAGCTGGTGTACTGCTTGGGAACTGGCATCCGATTATAAAAAAGCTCTGGACAAGCACATTCGTTCTTTCATCATCTGGTATCAGTTATATATTGTTATCCATATTTTACTGGATTATTGATGTAAAAGGAATCTCAAAATGGGCCTTCCCCCTTAAAGTCATAGGGATGAATGCCATTGCAGCCTATGTGCTTTCGCATGTTTTCAATTTTCATCTGATTGCTGAAATGGTGCTGTTTGGCCTGAAGCAATTCACAGGCAACTTTTATTACCTTTTGCTTACCATTGGCGGTTTCAGCATTCTTTACCTTATCCTCTGGTATTTGTACAAAAACAAAACTTTTATTAAAGTGTAGCTCTTAACAGCTGTTACATTGGTTCTGATCAACCAAATAAACTCAATATGAAAAAAATCCTTCTAATCCTTACGGCAATCACAATAATGGGCTCCCTGAATGCCCAGGAGGAAATAAAATTATATAAAGAGGGCCCATACATAAGCAGCGGAATTACTCAAAAAGAGATCAATTATGACAACTCCTGGGTTACGAATGTTACCGAAGCGCGTATGTTTGCATATATTGTACCCGAAGATAAAGCTTCCGGAACAGCTGTTTTGATTTGCCCCGGAGGTGGCTATGGCGGGTTAGCTGTGGCACACGAAGGAGCTCAGGTTGCTGAATGGTTAAATACCCTCGGTGTTTCGGCTTTCGTTCTTTATTATCGTATGCCAAATCATCATTCAGAAATTCCGCTTGCCGACGCTCAGACTGCAATACAATTTATACGTGAAAATGCTGCAAAATGGCATATTGATAAAAACAAAATCGGTATTGCCGGTTTTTCAGCAGGAGGACATCTGGCTTCTACAGCAGGAACTCATTATATCGAAACTAATCGCCCTGATTTCATGATTCTAATTTATCCGGTAATTACCATGACCGGAGATGGTACCTGTCAAAATCTCCTGGGTATTACCCCTTCCGATGATCAACTCTTACGTTTCTCAAATCAACTTCATGTAACTGCACAAACTCCTGCGACTTTCATTCTGGCCGCTTCAGATGATGATGTTGTTTCTGTTGAACATAGTTTATTATTCCATAAAGCTTTGCAGGATAATAATGTCCCTTCCGAATTTCATAATTTTGAAAAAGGCGGACATGGCTTTGGGATGCGAAAACAAGGTCTGGAGATTGACAACTGGACAGAATTGTTAACAAAATGGTTGCAATCAGGTGGATTCATAAAATAAAACACGTGTTTATTTCAATTTCCATTTGAGGCTGGCTTTAAGGGCTTATTTATGTTATTTATTCAGTAAAAAATAGCCGTTCAGAATATGGATACATAATTTAAGTAACTAATGATTAATAATTACTGAGCATAATCTGCTCAATAAAACTGTTTTAAACAGTTAAGGATAATCTTCATAAGGACAATCATCAAATCAATCCCGAACTACAATTTTTATCTCTGTAAATTCAAAATCCTGTTATCAATAACCCTATTCCCGCATTGTCAGTTCAGTCAGCAGTTGTAGGTTCAAAAAACACCCGGTCTCTTAAAAAAGGTAACCTTTGTTGAAAAAACGGTGTTTGCATTTTTTAGCCATCCTCTTTTGCATGATACTTTTATTTAAGTTGATCTGGTTGAATAACAAATCAAGAGTATTTATGTCCTAGCCAAAGATTCCCAATTTTTTGTACCTTCGCAGTCACATTTTCAGATATGTCGCGCAACGAAGACAAAATAAGCAAAAGGCGCCTGCAAACCTCCACCGCCACTACCATCATCAGCATTTCGCTGGTGTTGTTTATGCTCGGACTACTTGGGCTCATCGTGCTTCATGCTCAAAAATTATCAGATTATGTCAAGGAAAACATCGGTTTTTCTGTTATCATCAAGGAAGATGTTAAAGAACCCGGTATTATTGAATTCCAGAAAAAACTTGACATTGAGCCGTTTGTAAAATCAACCGAATACATTACCCGCGAAAGGGCAGCCAAAGAACTAACCGAAGAACTTGGCGAAGATTTTGTAGGCTTTCTGGGTTATAATCCTTTGCTTGCTTCCATTGACATCAGGCTTAAAGCCGACTATGCAAACAACGACAGTCTGGCCATGCTCGAAAAAAAGTTGCTAGCAAAACCGGTGGTAAAAGAAGTGTTTTATCACAAATCATTGGTGGAACTTGTAAATCAGAACATCAGGCGAATCAGCCTCGTTATCCTGGCATTTACCGCAGTTCTGCTTTTGATTTCTATAGCCTTAATTAACAACACCATCCGTCTTAGTGTATACAGCAAACGTTTCATTATCCGAAGCATGCAACTGGTTGGGGCAACTCAGGCATTTATCAGAAAACCCTTCCTGCTCAAAAGTTTGCTGCATGGGTTGATAAGCGCTGTAATTGCTATTTTGTTGCTTGGAGTTGTACTCTATTTTTCTCGTCAGGCACTTCCCGAACTCGTTGATCTGCAGGATATTGATATGATTCTTTCACTCTTTGGTATAGTAACTGCGCTCGGACTTATCATTACCGGACTTTCAACCCTTTTTGCCGTAAGGAAGTTCCTGAGAATAAGCCACGACAGGCTATATTAGAAAATTGCTTGTTGCTGCACCAAAAACCCTGTTTCTTCGTTTATAACAAAGCTATTAAAAATCAACTCAAAAAACTGAGCCATGAATCTTAAAAAAAGTGCCAAATCCCCTGAAAAAAAACCTGTTGCCATTGGTGACAAAGAACTTCAGTTTGCTTTTGGTAAGGAAAACTATCGCATAATGTTGATTGGTCTGGCCGTTTTAGCCTTAGGGTTTATTCTTATGGTTGGCGGAGGCTCAAAAGATCCTTACGTATTTAACGACGGGATGTTCAATTTTCAGCGCCTCACCCTGGCTCCATTACTTATTCTTGCCGGATATGTAATTGAGATTTATGCCATTATGAAAAAACCCAACGATTAATCCATGAGCATCATCGAGGCAATAATTATTGCCATAGTCGAAGGAATAACTGAATTTCTTCCCGTTTCTTCCACCGGTCATATGATTATTACCCAGGAGTTGCTTGGGATGGAGATTGATGATTTTGTCAAGGCATTTACGGTTAATATTCAGTTCGGGGCAATCCTGTCGGTAGTTGTGCTTTATTGGAAACGATTCTTCCAGACACTTCATTTTTATTACAAATTGTTTGTGGCTTTTATTCCGGCTGCTGTCATAGGTTTTCTGGCTGGTGATTTTATCGACAGTATGCTCGAAAATGTAGCTGTTGTAGCTGTAATGTTGGTTCTTGGAGGTGTAGTATTGTTGTTTGTGGATAAATGGTTCAATAAACCTGCCGCCGACCAGACCATAACTTACCCAACAGCCTTTAAAATAGGGCTTTTTCAGTGCATTGCCATGATTCCGGGCGTATCCCGCTCTGCCGCTACCATAATTGGAGGAATGACACAAAAACTCGACAGAAAAACTGCCGCTGAGTTCTCGTTTTTTCTGGCTGTACCCACCATGTTTGCTGCAGCCGGATATAAACTACTGCAAAACTACCAAACCATTACAGCCGACAATATTGATATTCTAATCATTGGCAATGTTGTTGCATTTGTAGTTGCTATGATAGCCATAAAAACCTTTATCAGTTTTCTCACAAAGTACGGATTTAAGGTATTTGGATATTACCGCATTCTGGTAGGCTTAGCCATTTTAATAATGCTGGCCCTTGGTTACGATCTAAACGTTGCCTGATGGATTTCCGGTTCGAAGAAGGTGAAGTCCTGCTTATCAATAAGCCATTAAATTGGTCTTCATTTGATGTAATTAACCGCTTTCGTTACTTTCTGCGCAAACAGTGCGGAATTCAGAAAATAAAGGTAGGTCATGCCGGGACCCTCGATCCACTGGCCGATGGCCTGCTGATAGTATGTACCGGAAAATTCACCAAACGCATTGAAGAATTTCAGGGACAGGAAAAGGAATATACCGGCACATTCAAACTGGGCGCTACTACACCATCTTTTGACCTGGAACATGACGTGGATCATACCTATGAAACTGCCCATATTACACCCGGGATGATTCAACAGGCGGCTGAAAGCCTTACCGGCGAAATCATGCAGTTACCACCGGTATTTTCGGCAATAAAAATAGGTGGAAAAAGAGCTTACAAATTTGCCCGCAAAGACAAAGATCCTGAATTATCTCCTCGTCCGGTGCACATACGCGAATTTAAAATTACACGTATTGAAATGCCGGAGGTTGATTTTCGCATCAGTTGCAGCAAAGGCACCTACATTCGTTCAATTGCCCGCGATTTTGGCACATCGCTGCAAAGCGGGGCTCACCTTGCTTCGCTCAGGCGCACACGCATCGGAGAGTTTTTACTCAGCAATGCCTGGGAACTCGAAGACCTCATGGAGAAAATAAGACAGGAAAGTAATCAGGATACCATTTAAACCTGTGAAACAGAAACCATGATTAATGAAACCACTCTTTTGCCGGTCTTTAGAAAAATTGACAACGCCAGCCGTGAGAACCTGCGCAAACACTTTTATAAACTCGCTGTCCGTTACGCCAATACCCGCGCTGAATGGAACTTTATGACCGTGGAAGAAAAAGCAGAAGAAGATGCTGCCAGATCCCGGCTTCACAATGCATTGATAGACAGCCTGAATATACTTGCCCGTCAAATGGAAAAAGATGGCGAAGACACTTCCTGGAGATCAATTATGGGCAACAATCGTAAAATAATCGGAGATTTTGCCTGCTATGTGGCTGCCTGGCTGGGAATACGACAGCGGTAGTTTATCTCTAATCCCGAAGTTCCTATTGTGCAGCCTCTTCAGTAATTTTCTCAGAAACATCTTTTGTTTCTTCAGATTTTAATTCCTCATGATGAAAGAATTTCTTCTGAAAAATAATCATGAGTAACACACCTGTTGTTATAGATGAATCAGCAAGGTTAAATACCGGTCTGAAAAACACAAAATCATTTCCGCCAAGCCAGGGAACCCACGAAGGATAATAGCCCTGGATAATGGGGAAATAAAGCATATCTACCACTTTTCCATGCAGAAAGGTGGCATATCCGCCTTCGTCAGGCAGAAACCTGGCTACTTCAAAATAATTGCTGCTGCTGAATAACATACCGTAAAAAGCACTATCAATCATGTTGCCCATTGCCCCGGCAAGTATAAGCGAAAGGCTTACCAACAGACCGGTGTGAACTTTTTTACGTGTGATCAGCCACAGGTAGTAAAATATACCTATAATGGCAATTATCCGGAAAATGCTAAGCGCCAGTTTGCCATATTCACCGGCAAACTCAAGGCCAAAAGCCATACCCGGATTTTCAGTAAAATGTATGATAAACCAGTCGCCCAGCACCTTAAACTCCTGTCCAAGGCTCATGTTGGTCTTAATCCAGAACTTCGAAACCTGATCTGCAATCAAAATCAGTGAAACGATAAGCAGTGATTTTTTCAAGGGTTGGGATATTTACCGGTAATGTTAAAAAAAACGGATTTTAAAGGCACAAAAGAAGCCTCCCCGTTTTGGGGGAGGTAAATCTGCTTTCTGCTGTGAGAGTGTCTATCCATATTGGTTAGTGCAATCTCCTGCAAACTATTTGGGTTGATTCAGCTTTGCTTCAATGCTCAGGGTAGCATGGGGCACTATACGAAGCCTTTCTTTTGAGATAAGCTTGCCGGTTACCCTGCAAATACCATAAGTCTTGTTTTCAATACGAATCAGGGCATTTTCAAGGGCTTTGATGAACTTATCCTGTCTGGCGGCAAGCTTACTGTTTTCTTCCTTTGAGTTTACCTGATATCCTTCTTCAAGCACTTTAAAAGTGGGTGAAGTATCACTTATATCATGCTCATTGCTGTTGGCAAAGGCTTCTGTAAGCATTTTCAGGTCTTTGCGGGCTTTTTCAAGCTTGGCAAGAATAATTTGCCTGAATTCTTCCAGTTCCTCGTCCGAATAGCGGTTTTTTACATTCTCTTCCATGGTTTCCTCCTTTTCAATTGCCTGGTTGGTGGCGTGGTGGTTTAAATTTACTAAACAATGCCAACAGGTCAGTTCAGGCGTTCAACGCTGATTACAGCCTGAAGATCATCGGCAAGCTCAACTTCGATGGGGTCGCCATGTGTAATCTGGTCAACCTGCTCAAGTTTCTCTGCCAGGGTCTCTGAACAAATATACAAATTATTATTAATCAGAGCCTGCTCAAGGTTACTGTTTTTTACAATCTGTAACCTTATTTTGTCGGTAACTTCAAAGTCTTTGTCTTTTCGTATATTCTGAATGCGGTTAACCAGCTCACGGGCCAGCCCTTCGTCGCGCAGTTCAGGCGAAATGGTCACATCAAGCGCAACTGTAAGGCTGCCATCTGTTGCAACCACCCATCCGGGAATATCTTCGGTGAGGATATCGGCATCGCCGGCAACAAGCTCAACAGTTTCCCCTTCTACGTGCAATAATAGTTTCCCGGCTGATTCGTATTCAGCAATCTCTTCCTGACCAATACCGGCAAGTACAACTGCAATTTGTTTCATCAGTTTGCCATAACGCGGACCCAGTGCTTTAAAATTAGGCTTTACTTTTTTTACAAGTATCCCCTGTCCGCTGATGTATTCTATGTCCTTGATATTAACTTCTGAAAGGATAAGATTCTTAACTGCATCAATTTGTTGCTGCTGCAGCTGATTGCTCACGGGCACCATAATGCGGCTGAGCGGCTGCCTTACTCTGATGCGGTGCTGTTTCCTTAAAGAAAGAACCATGCTCGAAATGCGCTGAGCAAGCTGCATGCGCTCCTCAAGTCCTTTGTCAATCAACCCGGGCATTGCCTTTACAAAATCTGCCAGATGAACAGATTTGGCAGTGCGTTTTCCGGTGATTCCATTCAGGTCAGTAAACAACCTGTCGCTGAAGAACGGTGCAATAGGTGCCGAAAGTACAGAAATGGCCTCAAGGCAGGTATAAAGGGTTTGATATGCCGAAATTTTATCGGTGGAATACTCCCCTTTCCAGAACCTGCGCCTTGACAATCTTACATACCAGTTGCTGAGGTGCGCATCAACAAAGTCGGCTATTGCACGACCTGCTTTGGTCGGCTCATAATCTTCGTAGTAGCTGTCGACAGACTGTATCAGACTGTTCAGTTCTGACAGAATCCAACGGTCAATTTCAGGCCTCTCGTTGTATTGTACCTCAGGTTCGCTGTAGGTAAATCCGTCAATGTTGGCATATAACGAGAAGAAGCTATAGGTATTGTAGAGTGTTCCGAAGAATTTACGCTGTACCTCTCCTACTCCTTCCAGGTCAAATTTCAGGTTATCCCAGGGCTGGGCATTGGTTATCATGTACCAGCGGGTCGCATCGGGACCGTATTTTTCAATGGTAGTAAACGGGTCTATTGCATTGCCAAGACGTTTCGACATCTTGTTCCCATTTTTATCCAGCACCAGTCCGTTGGAAATAACAGTTTTAAACGACACTGAATCAAAAACCATGGTGGCAATGGCATGCAGGGTAAAAAACCAGCCACGGGTCTGATCAACACCTTCTGCAATAAAGTCGGCAGGGAAATATTTATCTAAAGTTTCCTTGTTCTCGAATGGGTAATGAAACTGTGCAAAAGGCATGGCACCTGAGTCGAACCAAACATCAATAAGATCTGTTTCGCGATGCATGGGTTTACCCGATGCTGAAACAAGAATGATGTCGTCAACATAGGGGCGGTGCAGGTCGAAAGAGCTGTAATTCTCATCTGAGTTATCGCCAGGGACAAATTTTTCCAGCGGATTGGTTTTCATAAACCCGGCAGCCAGTGATTTTTCAATCTCTGACTTAAGCTGGGCAACCGACGAAATACAGATTTCTTCAGTTTTATCTTCGCTCATCCATATGGGCAGAGGAGTTCCCCAGTAACGGGAACGGCTCAGGTTCCAGTCAACCAGATTTTCGAGCCAGTTACCAAAACGGCCGGTTCCGGTGGCTTCGGGCTTCCAGTTGATGGTTTTATTCAGCCCAAGCATCTTTTCGCGGTAAGCTGTGGTACGGATAAACCAGCTGTCGAGCGGATAATAAAGTATAGGTTTGTCGGTTCTCCAGCAATGCGGATAGGAGTGCTCGTACTTCTCAGTTTTGAAGGCTTTGTTTTCTTTTTTGAGCTTAACAATAATGTCAATATCCACATTGTCTTCGCGGGCAGGATCGTAATCGGCTGCATATTCAGCCTTTACATAACGACCGGCAAATTCACCCATTTCTTCAGTAAACCTTCCCTGACGGTCAACCAGGGTAAGCGCTCCGATTCCGTTTTGTTTTGCAACCTTAAAGTCGTCAGCTCCAAAACTCGGGGCGATGTGCACGATTCCTGTACCATCTTCGGTGGTAACAAAATCGCCTGTTACCACTCTGAAAGCATCACCTTCGGCAGGCTGGGCGTAGGGAAGCAACTGTTCATAACGAATACCTTCAAGTTCACTGCCTTTAAAGCTGCCGTCTGTTTCGAAAGGAATGGCTTTTTGTCCTTGTTCGTATTCACTAAGTTTCAGCTCTGCGTTCTTTTCGGGGAAATATTTACCAAAAAGATCTTTGGCCAGAATAACTGTTACCGGCAGACCAGTATAGGGATTAAAGGTTTTAACTTTCAGGTATTCAATGTCTTTGCCCACAGCCAGTGCAGTATTGCTTGGCAAAGTCCATGGGGTAGTTGTCCAGGCAAGGAAGAACAAATCTCCGTGAAGGTTGCTGAATAATTTCTCAGACAATTCGTTACGAACCACCTTAAACTGAGCCACCACCGTGTTGTCCTTAACATCGCGGTAACATCCGGGCTGGTTCAGCTCATGTGTGCTTAATCCGGTGCCGGCAGCAGGAGAAAAAGGCTGAATGGTGTAACCTTTATAAAGCAGGCCTTTTTCGTATAGTTTCGACAACAGAAACCAGATACTTTCCATGTATTTGTTATCGAAAGTAATGTAAGGATGGTCAAGGTCAACCCAATAACCAATCTTGCGGGTAAGGTCATCCCACATATCCTTATACTTCATTACCTCTTTGCGGCAAGCCTTGTTGTATTCGTCAACCGATATTTTTTTCCCTATGTCTTCTTTGGTTATACCAAGGGTTTTTTCAACTGCAATTTCAATAGGCAAACCATGTGTGTCCCATCCAGCTTTTCGGTTTACCAGAAAACCTTTCATGGTTTTGTAGCGACAGAAAATGTCCTTGATAGCCCTGGCCATAACATGATGGATACCAGGCGTACCGTTGGCAGAAGGGGGTCCTTCGTAAAAGATATAAGGTTCACTTGCGCTTCTTATATCGAGGCTTTGCTGAAATACATTTTCCTCTTCCCAGCTTTTGAGCACTTCATTGCCAATAGCTGTGAGGTTAAGTTGCTTATATTCAGGATATTTCTTCATTAATTCTCCTGTAGATTTAGGCTGTTTGTAAAAGAGGTGCAAAATTATGAAAAATCCCTGAGTTTTAGGCAATAATAAGGTTTATGTTTGGCAACAGCCCGAAATAAATACCGGAACAAGGTTGGGTACAAACCTCAACCGTGCTGTTCAAAAACACAAAACACCTGTCAAACCCATTTACCTGATATAAATACGGGCTTAACAAGGCTTTTGTAAAAGGCCGGAAAATTTCCCTACATCAGTTTCTGGTACATCTGCCACCAGCGGTCGGGGATTTCGTTATCGCAGGCTGTCTGGTAATCGTGATAGGTGCAGGGAACAATAAAGTGGCTGGAATACTTTTTCTGATTGTCGGGGCCGCATATTACTTCCATCCACCAGCGGTCGGTTTTACGGCTTTTCAGAAATACAATTCCATCGGCAAAATCAGCAACTGGAACAATGTATCTGATAAAATTTTCAGGATCACGACCGGGAATGTCACTTTTGCGTGAATTATACCCTTCAAATACATACCATATCATTTCAGCAAGCAGGTAGGCAGTAATACCCGACCTGTCGAAAGAAGGATTGTATTCAAAAAAACCAATGGAAGAAAGTTTATCGCTCATGGCTGCATAGCGCACCAGCTGACAAGCCTGATCGCCGGTAAAACCATTGGGTGAAGCATTGGCGTTGCCGGGAGCATCAGCAGCCCTGATGGCTCCGATATCAAAAGTAACCAGATCAGCATTGCGCAGCAGAGGTTCGGCTTCGCGCAGGTCAGCAGTGAGCATTCCCAGACGGGTGATGTCAAACAACAACTTTTTCATTAAATCAACCGCCGGCTGATCTACAAAATAAGTTTGATAACCAAGATTTGAATAATTAAACAGGAAATTGGGCTTTTGCATGATGATCCGGCTGAGATAGGTACCAGAATTGAGTTCCTGCTGAGTTTCACCCAAATCAAACCTCGAATCAACTGAAGCCATGTTAATAATCTGTTCAAGTTTTTCATACGCCTTGTACATGGCAAATGTAAGGTCCTGACCACCACCAATAATTACAGGCAATATTCTGTTGGCTGCAAGGTATTCAACAGTGGCTGTAAGCGCAAAGTAAGTGTCTTCGATGGTAAACCCGCTTCTGATATTGCCCAGGTCAGCTATTTTACAATTCCATGATCCGGGAAAAAGGCTGTAGAGGTAACGCCTTACTTCGTCAGGAGCATGGGCACAACCGGCATTGCCTGTGGCCGATCTGTCTTCTTTAACACCGATCAGAGCTATTTCCATCTCAGATGCATCAGGAAAGCCGGATGCAAGCGTATGAATTACCATATTTTGCCGCATCCGGGGATGTGGTTTACTGTCATTATCAGATAGAAGTTCCTCTGAAACAGGATCAAAGTATAAAGCTATTTCCATGTAAGCATGTTGATTTTTCGGAATTCAAACCTATTGCTTTTTCGCGAGAAATACAAAAAAAAGCGCCAACTCTGAAGCCGGCGCATTTTGTAATTAATAAAACAGTTACTTCTTTCTGAATTTTGGTTTACCGGCCGGCTTTGGATTAGCATCGGCTTCTTTGGCAATCTGCATACATTCTTCGTAGGTGAGTGATGCGGGATCTTTGCCTTTAGGTATTTTATAATTATTTTTACCTATGGCAAAGTATGGGCCATACCGGCCATTGAGCACCTGTAAATCAGCATTTTCAGGAAATTCCTTAATAATGCGTTCCGATTCCTTCTTGCGTTTTTCCTCAATCAGTTGTATTGCTCTTTCTGCATCAATGGTCGCGGGATTGTCAGTTTTGGCAAGTGAGTAAAAAGCTGATTTATGCTTCACGTAAGGACCAAATCTGCCAATGGCTACGGTCAATTCCGAACCTTCATATTCTCCGATACTTCTTGGAAAATCAAAAAGTTTCAGGGCTTCCTCCAGCGAAAGGGTTTCAATGCTTTGTCCCTTTTTAAGGCTGGCAAATTTTGGCTTTTCTTCATCTTCCGATTCACCTATCTGAACCATCGGCCCAAACCTGCCAATTTTTACATAAATATTTTTACCAGATTCGGGGTCGGTTCCCAATAATCTTTCACCTTTCACTTTGTCTGACTTCTCGAGGGTTTCCTTCACCTGTTTGGCAAACGGATAATAAAACTCCCTGATCATCTGATTCCAAACCTTCTGTCCCTGTGCAATTTCGTCGAACTCCTTTTCTACATTGGCTGTAAAATTATAGTCGAGAATATTCATAAAATACTGCATCAGAAAATTAGTAACCAAACTTCCTATATCGGTCGGAAACAGTTTACTTTTTTCCTGTCCGGTATTTTCGGTTTTAAGCTGTTCGCTGATTTTATCGGCTTTGAGCTTCAGCTGATGAAATTCGCGTTGTACCCCGGGCCGGTCTTCTTTCACCACATATTCGCGTTTCTGAATGGTTGAAATGGTGGGTGCGTAAGTTGAAGGACGGCCAATGCCAAGTTCTTCAAGCTTTTTTACCAGACTGGCTTCAGTGTAACGGGGAGGTTGCTGCGAAAACTTTTGTGTGGCCAGCATTTCAACCAGGTTCAGTTTCTGACCCTTTGCCAGTGGTGGCAGCATACCTTCGGTTTCGTCCTGATTGTCGTCGTCGGTTGACTCAAGATAAACTTTAAGAAAACCGTCGAACCTGATAACCTCACCTTTGGCAACAAATTTTTCATGGTTGGTTGAAATGCCGATAGAAACAGTTGTACGTTCCAGTTCGGCATCGCTCATTTGCGAAGCAATGGTGCGTTTCCAGATAAGATCATACAATTTTTGCTGTGAGGCATCTCCGGATATTTCGCGGTTATTCATATAGGTAGGCCTGATGGCTTCGTGAGCCTCCTGTGCACCTTTTGATTTAGTTGCGTATTGCCTGGTTTTAACATATTTTTCGCCAAAAGTTGATAAAATCTCATCTTTTGCCTGGTTTATTGCAGTTTGCGACAGGTTCACTGAATCTGTACGCATATAGGTAATTTTTCCGGCTTCGTATAGCTGCTGAGCTACCAGCATGGTTTTGGCAACCGAAAATCCTAATTTACGGCTGGCTTCCTGCTGAAGTGTTGAGGTGGTAAAAGGAGGTGCGGGTGACTTTTTCGCCGGTTTTGTTTCAATATCGTTTACTGTATATACCGCTCCAAGACAGGATTTCAGGAATTCCATTGCCCCTGGTTTTTCAGGGAAACGTTTGCTGAGCTCGGCTGCAATTCTGGCTTTCCCGTCATCACCGGGTATGGTAAAGGTTGCAGTTACCCGGTATGCATAAGTACTTACAAATGACTTGATTTCCTCCTCGCGTTCCACAATCAGGCGCACAGCAACCGACTGAACACGTCCGGCTGACAGTGCAGGCTTAACTTTGCGCCATAAAACAGGAGATATCTCAAATCCTACCAAACGGTCGAGTACACGGCGGGCCTGTTGTGCATCTACCAGATTCTTGTCAATTCCACGGGGATGATTGATGGCATCCTGAATTGCAGATTTGGTAATTTCGTGAAAAACAATGCGTTTCGTTTTCTCCGGACTCAAATTCAGCGTTTCAGACAGATGCCAGGAAATGGCTTCTCCTTCGCGGTCTTCATCGGAAGCCAGCCAAACCATTTCGGCATCTCCGGCCAGTTTCTTCAACTCTTTGATCACCTTTACCTTATCCGAAGAGATTTCGTACTGAGGTGCAAAATCCTTCTCAATATCCACCCCAAGTTGCTTTTTGGAAAGATCTCTTACATGTCCGAAACTGGATTTAACCATGTAATCCTTACCCAGAAATCCTTCGATAGTTTTGGCTTTGGCCGGTGACTCAACAATAACAAGATTTTTAATCATACGCACTGATCGCTTTTCCGAATTATATGTTTATCAAAGCTTTTGCTTCAAAAATGTCTGCAAAGTAACGCAATAAAAGTTAAACCTCGTCCAAATTTTCTGATTTTTATTTACAACAATTTATAAATGAGGGGGTTTAAAAAATGCTGTATTTTTGCAAGCCGATTTAAAACTGCAAAAGCAATAAAAGTTCCTGACTTTGTAAACATTGTCTGATTGAACTCTTACTCTGCAAAACTGAAAAAATCAATACAGAAAAATGACTGAAAAAAAGAAACTCTATATAGAAACTTACGGTTGCCAGATGAATTTTTCCGACTCTCAGATTGTAGGATCAATTATGGCCGACCATGAATTTGAAACTACTTCCGAAATAGCGGAAGCCGACCTTATTTTCGTGAATACCTGTTCCATACGCGATCATGCCGAACAGAGGGTAAGGGCCAGGCTGAAGGAGTTTAACCGCTATAAAAAGAAAAAACCAGGACTTATTATCGGCGTGCTGGGATGTATGGCCGAGCGGCTGAAAGAACAGCTGATTGAAGAAGAGAAAATGGTGGATGTTATTGTCGGCCCCGATGCTTATCGTGATTTGCCCAGGCTGCTCAACATTGCCGAAGGCGGCCAAAAGGCAATCAATGTTATTCTTTCGGCCGACGAAACCTATGCCGACATTGACCCTGTTCGCATGGAAAGCAATGGAATTTCAGCCTTTATTTCCATCATGAGGGGTTGCGAAAACTTTTGCTCGTATTGCGTTGTGCCTTATACCAGGGGTAAAGAACGCAGCCGTGACCCGGAAACCATTGTTAATGAAGCCCGCAGCTTATTCGAGAATGGCTATCGTGAAGTTACCTTGCTCGGGCAAAATGTTAACTCATACAAAAGTGACAAAGGCATTGATTTCCCTGGTTTAATGAATCTGGTTGCTTCCATTGACCCGGCACTGAGAGTTCGCTTTGCCACCAGCCATCCCAAAGACCTCTCTGATGAATTGCTGAAAGTTATGGCAGCACACCCCAATATCTGCCGGTCCATTCACCTGCCAGTTCAATCGGGCAGCGATGCAGTGCTTAAACGAATGAACCGCAAATATACCCGCGACTGGTACCTTGGGCGCATTGCAGCTATAAAACATTATCTGCCGAATTGCGCCATTTCTACTGATATAATCGCCGGATTTTGCAGCGAAACCGAAGAAGATCACCTGGAAACCATGCAACTGATGGAACAGGTAGGTTACGATTATGCTTTTATGTTTAAGTACTCCGAACGCCCCGACACACTTGCTGCTAAAAAATACGAAGACAATATTCCGGAAGAAACAAAAGGAAGGCGTTTGCAGGAAATTATTGCGCTGCAGCAGAAACTGTCGCACAAAAGCAATAAAGCAGATATTGGAAAAACCTTTGAAGTGCTGGCAGAAAGCACATCGCGCAAATCGGCCAATGAACTTGCCGGGCGAAACAGCCAGAATAAAGTGGTGGTTTTTGAACGGGGAGAGTATAAACCAGGCGATTATGTTCAGGTAAAAATAACTTCGTGTACCCCGGCTACTCTCAAGGGTGTTGTGGTTGAAGGTGTCTGATTGGAGAAATGACCAAAGGTTTCAAATCTTAACATGGGCATGAAAGAGCGGTAAGGTAAAACTATGTAATCTCTTCTTTTTTTAACGACAAGTTAAAATAATTGCAGATGTGTTTTAAACAAATTGTATCTTTGCGCCGGTCGGTTCAGTGCACTCAATCTCAGCATGAAAGAAATTTTACTTTTCATATTTATAGGTCATTTTCATACTTAATCAGAACTGACAGTCAGTTGTAACTTTTTTAAAGTTTTCTCATGAAAAAATTAACACTTTACTTCCTCCTTTTGCTGATAACAGGAACATCCTGTGTTTCGCTCAAAAAAATAAAGTATATTCAGGACGCTACTGTTTCGCAATCAGCCGATTCGGTGGTTTATCAGGCAAAAAGCCCCGATTACCTGATACAGCCTGGCGATCACCTTTATATTGATGTCAAAAACATTGACACCAAGAGTATGAATCCCTTTCAAACCAATAACAACATCAATTACCAGACCTCAAACGAAGCAGGTGTTTACCTGAATAGTTATCTGGTAAGTGATTCAGGAAGTATTGACTTTCCACTGGTTGGAAAAGTTTTTGTTAAAGGCAAAACCATTAACGAAGTACAGAGTACGCTTCAGCAGGTGGTGAACGAATTTTTTCAGTTGACTACAGTTAGCGTCAAGCTCGTTAATTTCAGAATCAGTATTCTGGGCGAAGTATCCAGACCGGGAACCTACATGATTTATCAAAACGACCTTAACCTTCTTCAGGCCATCAGCATGGCAGGAGACCTTTCCAACTATGCCAATCGCCGCGAGATCAACATAATAAGGAAGCATGGCAACGGATCTAATGTTTATAAGGTTAATTTGCTTGATGCCGGAATTCTCAATTCACCTGCATACTACCTGCAGCCGGGCGATGTGGTTTATGTTGAACCTCTCAAAGGAAAGAACTTCACCTTTACTGCTTTCCCGTATGCCATTCTGTTTTCAACAATATCTACTACACTGTTGATTCTTAACTTCATAAAATAACCTGTCCCCGTGGAAAATTACATCAACGAGATAAATCAGGAGGAATCCTTTGATTTTAAACAGCTCTTTTTCAAGTTTTACAGGTACTGGTATCTGTTTATCATCACCATTTTTACTGCACTTACCATTGCCTTTCTCTTCAATAAATATACCGAACCCATCTACAAAGTTGGCACAACGGTAATGATTAAGGACGATAAGTCAGGCTTTGACCCGCAGGCTATGCTTGGTCTGGGTAATCTGAAAGCTGCCCAGAATCTTGAAAATGAAATTGGGGTCTTAAAGTCCAGGTCATTGGTAACAAGGGCAATTAAATCGCTGAATTTTAATGTTTCTTACTTTATTGAAGACAACTTTGTAACACGCGAACTATACAAACAAAGCCCGTTTACCATAGTTTTTGATACAGCCTTCCCGCAACCGGCAGGTATGCGCTTCATGCTTACCTTATTGCCCGAAAACAAATTTTCTATTTCGGTAGAGGGAGAATCTGCAACTATTTTCAGTTACTCAACGCATCGCGAAGTAAATACCATTTCAACACCTTTGAAACTCAGTGGTACTTTTGAATTCAATCAGGAAATAAAAGGCGAGTATCACAACTTTAAAGTATTGCTCAATACCAATTTCAAGCCTAAAGAACACCTGAATAAAAAATTTGTATTTGTTTTTAACAAGACACAGGATCTGGTAAGGAATTTCAGTGGTTTTACCATTGAACCCATTAACCGTGAAGCCTCTATTGTGGAAATTTCGATGAAAAATCCCAGCCCTGAAAAAGCTGCAGATTTCCTCAACATGTTAACCCGGGTTTACATGGAAAGAAACCTGGAAAAGAAAAACCAGATTGCTACAAATACCATCAATTTTATTGATGAGCAGCTGCTCGGGATAACCGATTCGCTTCAAATGGCTGAATTTAACCTTCAGCAGTTCCGCACCACCAACGAGGTGATGAATTTTGATTTCCAGACTCAGCAGGTTTTCACTATGATGAAAGAACTGGAAGGTCAAAAAGCTGAGTTGATTCTGAAGAATAAATATTACGAATATTTACGTGATTATATTTCCAATAACCAAAACGATATTGACGGCCTTACTGTACCATCTTCAATGGGAGTAGACGACCCCATACTTTCATCACTTATCGGAGAACTTACACGCCTTTATGCCGAAAGAGGAGAAGCTTTGATGACAGCCCGCGAGAAAAATCCAATCATTGCTTCGTTTGACGACCGGATTCGTATCAACAAAAAATCTCTTCAGGAAAATATAAAGAATATTCTGAGCAATTCTAAAATTGCCATTCGCGACATTGACAACCGCATTAATCAGATTTCTTCAAGAATTAACCAACTACCCGGGACTCAACGAGTACTTTTCGGAATGGAAAGGAAGTTTAAACTGAATGATGCCATATATACCTATTTGCTCGAGAAACGTTCAGAAGCACAAATTACCCGTGCTTCCAATATGCCCGACAATGAAGTTATAGACGAGGCAGAAATAGATAAACTGCAACCTGTTTTTCCGAAAAAAACCCTCAATTATACCATTGCCCTGCTCCTGGGATTGGTATTCCCTGTGGTTTATGTGCTGGGAAAAGATTATCTCAACGACAAGATTATTGATAAAAAAGAACTTGAATCACTCACCTCCATTCCGGTTATTGGACATATCATCCACAACAACAAGGAAAGCAGTATAGTAGTGGCTGAATATCCCAAATCGTCCATTGCCGAATCGTTCAGGTCGGTGAGAACTAATCTTGGATATTTCTCTTCAGAAAAAGAAAAACAGGTAATCCTGATTACCTCAACCATGCCCAGCGAAGGCAAAACCTTTATTTCCATAAATCTCGCATCTATTTTTGCGCTTTATGGCAAAAAAACCCTGCTGGTTGGTTACGATTTGCGCAAACCAAAAATTTATCAGGATTTTGGCCTTCAGAATTCCGAAGGTATCACTTCTTATCTGATCAACAAAGCTGACATTTCAGCCATCATACAAAAATCGCCGCTTGATAATCTTGATATTCTAATGGCAGGTCCTGTACCGCCAAACCCGGCTGAGCTGATTGCTTCAAAAAGAAATGAAGAACTTATGCTCAAGCTCAAGGAAATGTACGATTATATCATCCTTGATACTCCTCCGGTTGGATTGGTTACCGATGCCTTCCTTCTGATGAAATATACCGATATCAACATTTTTGCTGTAAGGCAAAACTACACCAACAAAAAGGTGTTCGGGGCTATTATTTCCGACATTGAGAAACGTAAAATTCCCAACATGAGCCTTTTGATCAACGATGTTAAAATGGATAAAGGTTCTTATGGATACGGGTATGGGTACGGTTATGGGTACGGATACGGGTATGGATACGGTTACGGGTATGGATACGGGTATTATACCGACGATCAGGAGCCTAAAAAGAAGAACCTGATTGATAACCTTTTCGGGAAGTCATAACAAAAGCACATTAATTTTGAAAGGCCATCTGAAAGGGTGGCCTTTTTGGTATTTGAAAACCCGGCACTGAAAAAAATCACTTACATTTGCAGCGAAAAAACAGTAAGGAAAGCCGAAAATTAATGAATAATGCGGGTTTTAGAGTTTTAATGGAGCAAAAACTCAGGCAAAAAGCCAGGGTAATCTGGCTTTCCGGCTTGCCCTGTTCGGGGAAAACAACCATAGGGTCAGGATTGGAAAAAATGCTTTTATCAAAAGGATTTAGTGCCAGGCTTCTTGACGGAGATATCACCCGGAAAGGATTGTGCAATAATTTGGGTTTCAGCGATTCAGACCGCACTGAAAACATCCGGCGTGTAGCTGAGGTTTCCAAGCTGCTTGCAGAATCGGGAATAATTACCATAAATGCGTTTATTACACCCACAGAGTCTCTCAGGCAAATGGCCGCTGAAATAATCGGCAAAGATCTGATTACTTCTGTTTACGTTAATGCATCTCCTGCTGTGTGCGAATCACGCGATGTTAAAGGCATGTACCGCAAAGCAAGACTAGGCGAGATTAAAGATTTTACAGGAGTAAGTGCTCCGTTTTTTGAACCTGAATTTCCCGATTTTGTAATAAATACCGACCAAAGCACTCCTGAGCAAAACATTCAGGAACTTTTTGAATTTATATTGCCTAAAATTACCTTTACCCATGAGCATGAACTATAAACTTACCCACCTCGAAGAGCTGGAGTATGAGTCAATTTATGTGATACGCGAAGTTGCAGCACAGTTTGAAAGACCGGTGCTTCTGTTTTCAGGAGGAAAAGACTCCATCGTAATGACTCATCTTGCCATGAAAGCATTCTGGCCGGCACCGCTGCCTTTTCCGCTGTTGCATATAGATACCGGTCATAACTTTGAGGAAACCATAGTTTACAGAGATAATCTCGTTAAAAAACTTGGCGCTAAACTTATTGTTGGCTCTGTGCAGGAAAGCATTGACAACGGCAGGGTAGTTGAAGAAAAAGGGCCGGCTGCCAGCCGCAACATATTGCAAACCACTACGTTACTCGATACCATCGAGAAATACAAGTTTGATGCTGCCATGGGCGGAGGACGCCGCGACGAAGAAAAAGCACGTGCCAAAGAAAGATTCTTCTCTCACAGAGACGAATTTGGCCAGTGGGATCCCAAAAATCAGCGCCCCGAACTCTGGAATATCTTCAACGGCAAGAAAAATCAGGGCGAACACTTCAGGGTTTTTCCCATTAGCAACTGGACAGAAATGGATGTTTGGCAATATATCCTGAAAGAAAAAATTGAATTGCCCGAGATTTACTTCACCCACCAGCGCGAGGTTTTCCTTAGAGATGGCGTTTGGCTTGCAAAAGCTCCCTTTATGACACTGAAGGATGGCGAAAAATTTGAAGTCAAAACGGTTCGTTGCCGCACAATCGGTGATATCAGCTGTACCGGCCTAACACTTTCAACTGCCAATTCTCTCGAAGAAATTATTGAAGAAATTGCAGCTACCAGAGTAACCGAAAGAGGAGGACGAGCCGATGATATGCGCTCAGAAGCCGCTATGGAAGACCGCAAAAAAGAAGGGTACTTTTAATACCCGGGCTGTTTGATTGAATAAATTTAAAGAAATCCCTGTTTTTATGAGTGAATTTTCAACCAAAGGATATCTTGACATGGAACTGCTGCGGTTTACCACTGCCGGCAGCGTGGATGATGGAAAAAGCACATTGATTGGCAGATTGCTTTACGATAGCAAGTCCATTTTTGAGGACCAGCTTGAGGCGGTAAAACGTGCAAGCATTCGCCGCGGCAATGAACATATTGATCTGGCTTTGCTCACCGATGGACTTAGGGCCGAGCGCGAACAAGGAATTACAATAGACGTAGCCTATCGCTATTTTGCAACTCCAAAAAGAAAATTTATCATCGCCGATACTCCCGGACATATTCAATATACCCGGAATATGGTGACCGGTGCCTCAACGGCAAATGCTGCCATTATTCTTATTGATGCCAGAAACGGTGTTATTGAACAAACCAACAGGCACTCATACATTGCTTCATTGCTCAGGATTCCTCATGTGATTGTATGTATTAACAAAATGGACCTGGTTGATTACAGTGAAGAAAGATTCCTGGAAATCAAGAAAGAATACACCAATTTTGCCGCCAAACTTAATATTCCGGATATAACCTTTGTTCCTATAAGTGCACTCCACGGCGACAATGTTGTAGACATTTCAGAAAATATGCCCTGGTATACAGAAGGTACACTCATGCACGTACTGGAAACCATTGAAATTGGCAACGACAACAACCTGGTGGATCCACGGTTCCCTGTTCAGTATGTGGTCAGGCCATTATCCGACGAATACCATGACTATCGCGGATATGCCGGAAGAGTGGCCGGCGGGGTGTTTAAACCTGGCGATGAAGTTGTTGTGCTTCCATCTATGCTGAAAACCAAAATAAAAAGTATAGACCGGTATATGGAAAATTGCGAAAAAGCCTGGGCTCCCATGTCGGTTACTTTCACGCTGGAAGATGACATTGATATAAGCCGTGGGGATATGATTGCTGTTGAGCACAACCTTCCGCAAGTGACGCAGGAACTGGAAATCATGATATGCTGGATGAATGACAAGCCCATGCAGCTCAACACAAAATACTCCCTGAAGCACACCACACACGATGTAAAATGTATGATCAGGTCGGTAAATTACAAAGTAAATGTAAACACTCTTGAGCATTTGCACGATGACCTTGGTGTAGGCCTCAACGATATAGCATGTGTAAGTATTAAAACAACCAAACCACTTTTTACAGATCCGTATTCAAAAAACAGGCGCACAGGATCACTCATTATTATTGATGAAGCCACCAACAATACTGTTGGTGTTGGCATGGTAATCTAGGCTGTTTTTGAATGAAATTTTAAAGCAGGATCCATTTCGGGATTCTGCTTTTTTAATTGTAAAAACCCGTTGAGAAAGAGAACCTTATGGCAAAATACAGGCCATTGATAAGAATTAGCCTGAAAAGCAGAACAATTGCAACCCCGGCGGCAAACATAAGTATTCCATTCAATAAGCTTACCCTTTTTCCTTTAACAACCGAAGCTGAACCCCTGGACTTTTTCCTGAAAACCATAGGCACTATTGCAAAAACCATGGATATCATGATGATGGCATCATAAACCATAATGTTTTCGTGTTGCGGGGTTTTATCAGGAAACCTGAGTAATACCAGCAACGTTGTGCCCAGCAGCCAGGGCAACAGGTAAGTTGAAATGAGAGAAACCGTACGGTGCAGGCTTTTCATCCGGCCATGAGGCAGATTGGCAAGTGCCGTTGTGGCAGAATAATACCCGGCGAGGCTTAGAACCGATAAAAAGACCAATGAAATTAAAATTTTGAAAAATACATTCAGAAAAAGCCAGTTGGCAACGTATCCAAAACCGAGATCTGTTATGATTCCTGCAACAAAGGCTCCCAGGAAATGAGCAGCACCCTGAAAAGCAACCCAAAGAAGTAAAAGCCTGAATATATGATTCTTAATATTACGTAACTGAACCCACCTGAACAACAAAAGCGCGGTAAAGCCGCTTGCAACCGGTCCAATAAGTGTTATGGCTATGATATTGGTTTTTGTCCAGAGATTGCTTGCATTACCTACAGGGAAATACAATTCATAGAAATAAAGAACAGAATCAATTTTATAAACCGAAGCTACAAGTATAGTTGGAAGTTGATAAATCAGGTAAATAATCAGGTATGATACAAGAAACAGCCCTGTAGAGTTAAACATGGCCCGTAGATCTATTCTCCTGACATAACTCCTAATTAAATTAACGCTGCTTATTTCATTTGATACCGTAGCTGTTTCCCCTTCCTGAGGTTGATTACTGCGAACGCGCCTTAAACGATGCCTGTGGGCAATAGAACGCCCGTGTTTACGATTTGCATCATCATTTTCAGGATTGAAACCGGGGTTGAGATTACGGTTGACGTAGTTTGCGGCAAGCTCTTTTCCGGTAAATTTTACCCTCTTCTTTCTTTTTCTGAAAATTTTACGGATTTTGCTCAAGAAAAAACCCTTTGCTGACTTCTTTTTTCTCAGATGAATTTTTGAGCTGTCAAATAGAATTTCGGCACCCTCTGATTCAATTTCAGAATCTTTTAAATTCCTGTTCACCAGATTAGCTGCCAATACTCCTGGTTTTGCAGGCACTGGTTTTGATACGGGTTTTAAAATCTTCTGCAACCTTTTTAGCAAGGAAAGCTTGCGTTTTTTCTTCCGGCGCGGATTGATTAAGTAACTGCGGGGTGATTCCGGATGGCCTGCCTCAGCAGTTGTTTCATAATAAATGATATTATCTGTTTCTGATGGCTTTGTGTTGACTGAAGAAGCCTTATCAAAGTCCCCGCTCAGATTCCGGTTGTACTTGTTGGCTGCCAGTTTTTCCGGAATAATCAGCTTTTCTGTTTTAAGCCTTTGACTAATTAGTTTTAATCTTATCCTGCTGAACAGATTACTTTTTCTTCTGTGCTTGCGTTTTTTAATAACCTGGCCTGTTATTTTATTTTGATCAGAGCCAATTTGAGAAGTACGTTTACTTCTGTATCCAAACAAACTTTGGAAAATTCTGATCAATGCCGGTGTTTTTTTTCGCTTAGCCATTGGATAATCTACCGGAGAAGTTTACATCATTAGTTTGATTATCTCCCTGTAATCATCTTCGTTGAGTTTATGGACATACGTTGCTGCTTTGCTTTGAACCATAAGTCTGTAGATTTCATCAGCATCGGGTTTTATACCTCCCAAATTGCTTAATCTGACAGGACAACCAATATATTTGAAGAAAAGCTCCATTTGCTCGATGGTTTCTTCAGCCGTTGATGAGCCAAACAAATTGTTACCCAACAATTTTATCCGGTCGTTCAACCTGTTTTTCATAAGTTTCATCCATGCCGGATAAACAATGGTAAGAGATGCTCCATGAGGGACATCGTAAAGCAAAGACAGAATATGCCCGATGCTGTGCACTCCCCACTCACCCGAAGCACGACCATGCATGGTAAGCCCATTAAGAGCCATTGTTGCAGCATACATAATCTTTGCTCTTAACTTATAATTTTCCAGGTCGTTCAGCAATTCAGGGCCGTATTCCATGGCTTCGAGAATAATTGAATAAACGAGCCGGTCGCTGAGGGTGGCTTCTTCGCCTTTTCCAAAAAATGCCTCAAGCGAATGAGCGATCAGGTCGGCGATGCCATAAGCCGTATAATTTTTTGGAACCGAGGCTGTGTATTGTGGATCAAGAAATGAGTGCTTCGGGTACATCAAAGGACTGCTGAAACTGCCCTTGGTTTCGGCAGCATGGTTACTTAGCACGGCAAAAGGATTCATTTCTGTTCCGGTAGCGGCCAAAGTAAGCACAGCAACCAGAGGCACGGCAGTTCTTGGCATAGCGCGCCTTGCAAAATAATTCCAGGCAGGAGTTTCAGAAGGAATCGCAATGGAAATGATTTTTGCTGAATCAATTACACTTCCTCCTCCAACTGCAAGCACAACATCCACTTTGTTTTCACGCCCAACTGCTGCTGCAGCATCAACATCTTCAACCACCGGATTAGAACGTATACCTGAATATTCAAAAACCTCAGCATCCATTGATTTCAAAAGGTTTATGATATGGTTATACAGCCCGTTTCTCTGAATTGATCCTGTACCGTAAACCAGCAATACCTTTTTACCAAACCGGTTAAGTATCTGAGGAAGCCCGTTCAGCACATCTTTCCCAAAATGCAGGCTGGTTGGGTTATATGCAACAAAATTTTCCATTATTCAAGATTTTTAACTTTAAGAACAAATAAACAGCCACTTTGCTCATTAATAATTTGGGTCAAGTACAAAATCCATTTGTTTTCTCTGCAAATCTACACGCTTTACCCTTATTTTAACAGGAGCTCCCAATTTAAATTCCCTGCCATGATGCTGACCAATTACACGATAATTCTCATCATCAAGATAATAAAAGTCATCGTCCATGTATTTCAGCGAAATCATTCCTTCACATTTGCTGCCATCCAGTTCAACAAAAATGCCGTATTTGCTCACCCCTGATATCAAACCAGTAAACGACTGCCCGATTTTATCCTGCAGAAATTCTGCCTGTTTGTATTTGATGGAAGCACGCTCTGCCTCAGCTGCTTTTCGCTCCATTTCTGAACTATGCACACAATACTCTTCGTATTCATCTTTATTTACAGATTCCTTGCCTTCGAGGTACCACTCCAGCAAGCGGTGCACCATAAGGTCGGGATAACGGCGTATGGGCGAAGTAAAGTGGGTATAGTGTGTAAATGCCAGTCCATAATGCCCTACGTTCACTGTTGAATATTCAGCTTTCGACATGGTGCGGATGGCAATGGTTTCAATCATGGTTTTTTCACCTTTTCCGGCAATCTGTTCAAACAGGGTGTTAAATGAATTTGCAACTCCCTTGCGCGATCCGGTGTTGAGTTTATAACCCAGTTTAATAAGAAATTCTGAAAACTTCTGAAGTTTTTCAGGATTAGGTTCATCGTGAACCCGGTAAACAAAGGTTTTCGGATTTACATTACCCCGTTTCTTTCCTATTTTCTCAGCAACCCGGCGATTGGCAAGCAACATAAAATCCTCAATCAACATGTTGGATTCTTTTTGCTCTTTAATGTAAGTATCAAGCGGTTTGCCATTTGCATCCAGAATAAACTTAACTTCCTGAGTGTGAAAAGCTATGGATCCCTTTTTAAATCTTTCTTCACGCAAATGTGTAGCAAGTTGATTGAGAATTAGAAGCTCTGATTTAAAATCCCCTTCACCACCTTCAATCATTTGCTGCACTTCTTCGTAATTGTAGCGCCTGTTGCTGTTGATTATGGTCTTTCCGAACCATTCACTGCTTATTTCGGCTTTATCATTCATGGTAAAAACCGCAGCAAAGCACAATTTATCTTCATGTGGCCTGAGCGAGCAAACCATATTTGATAATTTTTCAGGCAGCATGGGTATAGTCCTGTCAACCAAATAGATGGAAGTTCCACGGTCGAAAGCCTCTTTATCAAGTGCTGTTTTGGGTCTTACATAATGCGAAACATCTGCTATATGCACCCCAACTTCCCATTCTCCGTTATCGAGTTTGCGGAGCGACAAGGCATCGTCAAAATCTTTGGCATCGGCCGGGTCAATGGTGCAGGTCCAGATATTCCTGAAATCGCGCCTGCGTGCTGCTTCTGATTCAGCAATAATTTCAGGTATTTTTTCTGCTTCTTTTAAAGTATCAGGCCTGAACTGCAGAGGAAACTCAAAGGAAGCAAGTATGGAATTCATCTCCACGTTATTGTCGCCCGGTGTTCCCAGTACTTGTGTAATTTCTCCAAAAGGGTTTTTCGAGCGCTCAGGCCAGTCGGTTATGCGGGCAATGGCTTTTTGGCCATGCCTGGCTTTGTTGAGAGATTCTCCCGGTATAAAAATATCAACCGGAACAGAAACATCATCGGGAATAAGAAAAGCAAACTTACCGGTAATTTGAACTGTTCCCACAAACTGGCTTTTGGCTCGTTTCAGAACTTCAACTATTTGCCCTTCAACCTTCCTGCCTCTGCGCATTGGGAACAAATGAACCCTTACAGTATCGCCATGCAATGCATGTCCGGTTTGCCCGGCACCAATAAAAATATCTTCATCCAGACCCGGCACAGCAACATAGGCCTTGCCGGTTTGCTTCATATCAACAACTCCTTCAACCGTTGCTGTTAGAATTTTATCGTTAAGTAAATCAGGATTATATTTGTATTTTCCCCGGTTCAATTCAATAATTATCTCCCTGGCAGTAAGTTTGTCAAGAAGGCTCTTTACAACCTCTTTGCTTACTTTATCCGTTACTCCCAATTGCCGGGCTACCTGCCTGAAGTTATAGGACTTAAATGGATTTGACGAAAACAAAGATTCAACAGTGCTTATGAATGCATCGTTTTTCCCGGGTGTTGCCGGTGAGGCTTTTTTCTTCTTTGCCATAAATTCTTTCTGTTGCGGTTTGGTAAAAGTACTAATTATCCCGGAAAGAACAGTGGAATACTATCACAATCCATGATTCAAATATTGACTTAAATCGGTGATGGATTTTGACAGACACAAATCTCCCGGTCATTTATTCAATAACTTTTTACTGTTTAAAAAAATAAAAGAGCACGGCAATTCCTTTTTATAATTACACAAATTTAAAGTGGCACATTACAAGAAGGTAAAAATTTTCTTCTTATTGCTGATTATCAATGTTTTATAATATTTCATGCAAGTCTGACATCAAAGCCTCTGTTGATAATTGTATAATTATTTTACTAAATATAAAAAAGTGAAAAAAATCAATATTTTCAGGTTACTTTTCCCGAAAAGATTGATAAAAGAATGATTACTGGCCGAAGCTAATGGCATGGCCGGAATCGCAAAAACACATTGATTCTCCATAACTCACTGAATATCATGGAAAAGAAAAGGATTTTAATAGCTGAGGACAATGCAATCAATCAAAAGGTTGCTTTGCTGCTATTGCAGAAATACGAGCAAACCATAGATATTGCTGACAATGGCCGCATTGCCGTGGAAAAATTCCTGAGCCATGAATACGATCTGGTTTTGATGGATCTGCATATGCCTGAATTGGATGGTTTTGAAGCTACACTGAAAATCAGGGAAATAGAAGAGAAAGAAAACCGGGAAAAGAAAGTAAAGATTTTTGCCATGACTGCCAGCTCCATATCAGATGAAAGTGAAAGGTGCTATCAGGTAGGAATGAATGGATATCTTACTAAACCTTTCAAACCCGAAGAAGTTATGAATGCGCTGTCGTAATTAAACGGCCGGGAATTGCCTCAATCAGTTCCCTTGTATAATTTTCCTGAGGGTTGTAGTATAAAGAGTCCGCTTCGTTGCTTTCAACAATCTTACCACTTTTCATAACCATTATCCTGTCCGACATATATCTCACCACCGAAAGGTCGTGAGATATAAAAATATAGGTCAGGTTGTATACATTTTTTAATTCATTAAGAAGGTTCAGTACCTGTGCCTGCACCGAAACATCCAAAGCCGAAACTGATTCATCGCAGACAATAAACTCAGGATTTACTGCCAAAGCCCTTGCAATACAAATTCTCTGCCTCTGTCCACCCGAAAACTGATGCGGGAAACGATAATAACTGCTTTTTTCCAGCCCTACCTGATCAAGAAGTTGTATTACCATTTGTTGCATTAAAGACTTATCTTTGTGCAGTCCATGTACCCTGATTGGTTCAAGTATCGCCTCTCCGGCTGTGATCCTGGGATTTAAAGACGAATACGGATCCTGAAATATAATCTGCATTCTTTGTCTGAGTTTTCTGATTTGGCCTGAACTTAATTTTTGAACAGGTAAACCATCAAAAATTATCTCGCCCGAAGCAGATTCTGTGAGTTTAAGAATAGCTCTTCCAAGGGTGGTTTTTCCGCAACCCGACTCTCCAACCAAGCCAAGGGTTTCGCCTTTGAATACATTAAAACTAACATCATTTACAGCCTTGAAAACTTTTGCTTTACCCATGAAAAAGCCTGGTTGCTGCCTGTATTCAACGCTCAGGCTTTTTACTTCCAGCAGAGGCTTCGCCGCATAGAGTATTTGATGTTCTGTTATCCGCTGTAAGGGATCTTTAATGATGCTGATTTCTGAAGCTTTTCCGGGTTCATCCAGAAAATCAGAAACTACAGGCAATTTCTGAAACCTTTTATCCAATGGCGGGCGACAGGCTATAAGACCCTTGGTGTAAGGGTTAACCGGGTGAAACATTAAACTTTTTACATCACCCCTTTCAACCAAAGTTCCATGGTTCATAACAACAACATGGTCAGCAATTTCTGAAATCACACCGAGGTCATGGCTGATAAAGATGAGACTCAATCCATACTTATTCTGCAGTGATTTCAGAAGTAGCAATATGCCTTTCTGTACAGTAACATCCAGGGCTGTGGTGGGTTCGTCAGCAATCAGAATTTGAGGATGGCAGGCAATGGCCATTGCAATCATCACCCTTTGTTTTTGTCCACCCGACAACTGATGGGGAAATGATCTGTAGGCCCGTTCAGGATCGGGAAGCCTGACTTCAGCAAGCAATTCTGTAACATACTCGCGGGCTTTTTTACGATTATACTTCAAATGCAGCATCACCGATTCTTCAATTTGTTTTCCGCAACGCATTACAGGATTAAGCGATGTCATGGGTTCCTGAAAAATCATGGAGATCTGCTTGCCCCTGATGTGTTTCAGCTCTTTTTCAGTTTGTGTAATTAAATTAACGGCTGTTTCTCCGGCTTGCTGGAAAATTATTTCTCCTTCATCAATGCGGCTGTAATTGTTGGGTAATAATTTCATGATTGCGAGAGAGGTTACAGATTTCCCTGACCCGCTTTCACCAACAATACCAAGCGTTTCGCCTTTGTTTAAATCAAAACTTACTCGCCTTACAGCTGTATGCCAGACTTTCTCATTCTGAAATGAAATACTCAGGTTTTTTACAGAAAGTAATGGTTCCGGCATTTTTCGGGTGTAACTTGATTTTCCTATAAAAGGGAAGCCCGCTTGGTGTCAAGCTTAATGAAAATAAACAGCAGTATTGTAAATGCCCACAGTGAAGATCCTCCATAACTGAAAAAGGGCAATGGTATGCCAATAACCGGCACCAAACCAATGGTCATTCCAATGTTAATTGTGAAATGGAAAAACAATACGGAAGCAACGCCATAACCATAAACCAAACCAAAAGGAGAGCGCTGTCGTTCAGCAACATTAATGATTCTGGCAAGTAATAAAATGAACAGGACTATTACAACAGTGGTACCGATAAATCCCCATTCTTCTCCTACTGTGCAGAAAATAAAATCGGTGCTTTGCTCAGGCACAAAGTTGTATTTGGTTTGAGTTCCCTGTAAAAATCCTTTCCCTAAAAACCCTCCTGAGCCAATGGCTATTTTAGATTGGTTTACATTATATCCGGCACCTTTAAGGTCAAGTTCTTTACCAAGCAACACATTTATTCTGGTTTTCTGATGATCACCCAGAAAGTGGTCAAACGCATATTCAACTGAAAATATAAAGCCCAGCGCCAGTAAAAGCAACCCTGCAAGGTTAAGAATATTGCTTCTGTTTCTTTTTATAAAGAACAGCAGCACAATGGCCAGAGCACCAACAAATCCCATAACATAATACTGCCCCACCATTAGGGTTGAGATAGCCAGGACTGCCACAAAAACACCGAAAAGCAGATAATTGCCTGAAAGACCCATGCGGTAAAGCACCAGAACAAAAGCGGAATAAACCAGCGCTGAACCTGTATCGTTTTGCAGGAGTATTAGTACGGCAGGAACACCAAGAATGATTAGCGGTATAAATCTGGTCCTGAACTCTTTAATATTAATATGTTGTGAACTGAAAAACTTTGCCATTGCCAAAGCTGTTGCAAATTTGGCAAATTCGGCAGGTTGCAGGCCAAAGCTACCTATATGAAACCATGATTTTGAGCCTGAAACCGTATTCCCGAATAAAAGCACTCCCACCAAAAGCAGCAGCGTTGATCCATAGATCAGGTAGGCAAAAGTGCTGAAGAAGCGGGCATCTGTAAGAATTATTACCAGGCCGATAAAAAGCGATGTAACAATCCAGATGAGCTGCCTGCCATAGCTCTGGGATATATCCAGTATACTACTATGGTCTTCGTTGTAAACTGCACCATAGATATTTATCCACCCAATGATTACCAGTGCCAGATACAGAAAAACCAGCGTCCAGTCAATATTTCCCGATATTTCTTTTCTGTCGCGCACAGTTAGTAGGTTTTTCCGTTTATCATACGTTCTTCAACATCTTTTCTTTTTACTTCACGGTTGATGTATTTTTCAATCATCAACGAAGCTATTGGCAAAGCCCATGTTGAGCCGAAGCCAGAGTTTTCAACCACAACAGCAATGGCAATTACCGGTTTTTCTGCCGGAGCAAATGCCATAAAAAGGCTATGGTCATCGCCATGAGGATTTTCTGCGGTTCCTGTTTTACCACACATACTTATGCCTTCGGGTTGATACCATCTGGCAGTGCCCATAGTAGCAACCTGACGCATACCCTCAACCACTACTTCATAATGTTGCGGTTTTATGGTAGAGGTAACTTTTTCATAGTTTATGCTCCTTATCAAGCTATCACCAGAGGCCCTCACAACATGCGGCACATAATAAAAGCCCCGATTGGCCATAACAGCAGCTGAATTGGCAATCTGCAGCGGTGTAGCCAGAATTTCCCCCTGCCCTATTGACAAGGACCTTACTGTCATTGCATTCCATCTGCCCTTTCCATAAATGGCATCATATTTTTCGGCTGATGGAATGCTGCCACTTAGTTCATTGCCAAGATCTGTACCCAGTTTCTTGCCAAATCCCATGCTCATAACATGTCTGCGCCAATTATTGTAATTCTCGCGCAGGCTCCCGTGGCCCGAGCTGCTTAAAATAGAACGGTATACATTCCAGTGAAAAGGATTGCACGATTGCTCAATGGCAACATAAACATCGAGCGGGCTCTGATGCGAATGAGTGCATCGTATTGGCGATGAGCCAGTTCCCTGACAAGAGTATCTTGTTTTTGTATTCAGGACTCCTTCTTCAAGCCCAACCAGGTCATTCACCATTTTAAAAGTAGAACCAGGAGGATATTGCCCCATCATTGCCCTGTTAAGCAGAGGCTTTACAGGATCTTCTGACAGAAATTTGAAATTTTTGCCTCTCACCCTTCCAACCAATAAGTTTGGATCATACCCCGGGCTGGATAAAAATGCCAGAATCTCGCCGGTTGAGGGTTCAATAGCAACTACACTGCCCATTTTCCCCTGCATCAATAACTCTCCGTACTCCTGAAGTTCTGCATCAATAGTCAGGTAAAGGTCTTTACCCATAACTGCAATAGTATCAAGCAGCCCATCCTGATAACTGCCAACTTCACGGTTATGCACATCAACCATTCTGACTTTAATCCCCTTAATTCCACGCAAAAGCTCTTCGTATGACTTTTCAATTCCACTGATTCCAATATAATCTCCCGACTTGTAATAAGGATTTTTATCAATAATCTGCTGATTTACTTCCCCAACATACCCAAGCAGGTGAGAGGCTATTGGTTTGGGATATTTTCTAAGGGTTCGGGGTTGAACGTAGAAGCCTGGATAACGATATAACTTCTCTTCAAGAAACCCATAAGTTTCCTTGGAAAGTTGTTTTTCGAACATACTGGGCTTAAACCTGCTGTATTCCTTTGCTTTTTTCAACCGCTCCCTGAAGCCTTCAAGAGAAATATCAAGCAACCGGCAAAACTCAGCAGTGTCCATCTGAGTAACCTGCGATGGCATAACCATCAGGTCGTAAACCGCTTCGTTATATACCAGAAGCTGTCCATTTCTGTCGTATATCAAACCGCGTGCAGGATATTGGGTAACATACCTAAGCACATTGTTCTGGGCTGAGTTTTTGTAGGATTCATCAATCACCTGAAGATAAAATAACCTGATAATAAAGACAAACCCTACAACCAGAAATATGGCAATTAATGATTGACGCCTTGAAGCTAGGGTTTTACTGGCCATTCGTTTAATAAAAGCAGGATGATTGGATGGCAAATTTACTCAATAACAAAATAGAATCTACAGATCTCCTAGCTTAAATCCAGCTTATATGTTACCTCGCATGTTTCCTGTTCAGAAACCTGAATCATCTATGCATAAAATAAATTCAACACAACGAATAATTTCAGTTGCTTAAAGTTATATCCATCCCTTGATTTTATATACCAGCAGGGCAAAATATTCCCTGATAATAATTATCTCATACTTAAGATGATTCCAGAATTGATACCTGAACTGCAAATTCTCCCCAATGGGCGGAGCGAAACGATTACCTTTAAGTTCTTTGTCATCAAAACTTAAATCGCCCGAAAGCGAGTTTTCAAATGCCGGCAATCCGCTCACCCACGAAAAACCTGCACGATTAAATGTTTTAATGGCCCGGGTCATATGCTCGGGAGAACTAACAAGTATCAAATATGAAGATTTAAAAGCACCTCCCTGCTTCACAGCCAAGTTCATAGCTTGTCCGCGTGTATTTTTACCCTGAGCTTCAAAAAGAATTCTATTCTCATCTACTCCTCTAAGAATCAATTCTCTGGCAATTTTTTTCGGATCACTTTCTGCCATAGAGGTATCGCCCGGAGCTGCAATGATAACCCAGGCCCCGGGATGTTTCGAATAAAGTGCGGCAGTATAATACGCCCTGATCAACCCGCTTTCACTCGGGATACCGGCTCCCGAAAGCATTACTATGGCAGTTGGCGGAAGCTTGCCCGGCAAGGAATAAGTCGCAAGCCTGTGATAAATATGATAAGGAATGGTTGTAAAGGCAATTACACATAGCAGCACAAATATTAATCCGGCTGAGATAAAACCCCATTTAAGCACCTTCTGGCTGATAATCAATAACCTGCTGATTAGGGGTTTTTTCATGAAGTGAGCTTTTTTGCTTCGTTTTAACGCTTTTTTACAACAATGGGCGGTGTTTGTATAACATTACTTTCATTCAGGTCCCGGTCTCTGATAAATACTTCAAACATAATGGTATCATATGGTGAGAGTGGGTTATTTACAAACAGAGTATCTTCAATTTCTCCGCTTATTGATTTATTTTTTCCGGCAGGAGTCAGAATCGGTATCCGTCCATTAAATGTAGCTGTGTCGTAAACCAGTGTGGTATCGTTAATGTAGCGGCTACTGATTAAAAAAACTTCTTTAAAACTTCCGTTCTGTTGTTCAAAATACCTGATAAACAAGTTATAGTCAAAAGGAGGAAGTGAATCAGAATCATACAAACCTATATTTCCGTCGCCATCAGTAAACGAAAACTTCAGTACTCCGCGCTGATCAATCCCCTGAGCATCTCTGAGCAAGAGAAAATCCATAAACTCTATGCGTGGCTCGGGAGGATATTCCTCGTATTTCTTACAGCCCGGTGCAACAAGAAAGGCCAGGAGTATTATGATTACGACAGTCTGTTTCATTTGTGATGGTAATTTAACTTTTGAGTAGAAGTTTGGCAGAAAAATAAAATGCACATTGATAATAACAATCATTGAGTGCTTTTGCCATTTTAACGCTCAAATGTTGTGCCGCATTGTGTTAGAACCCGTTTATCAAAGGTACTTTCGGCAAATTTACGAAAAAAGCCCTGTTTCCTGGTAAGGCCGGATAAGTTCAGGACCTTCATTGCCTGCCTTATTTACCTTGTCAGACACTCTGTACATTTCCATCTTCTCGGAAGGGAAAGGCACAATTATTTCACTTTTAATTTCTTCCCAGCTATTATTGAGCCATTCTGAATATTTTCCGGGAGAAAGTATCACAGGCATGCGATTATGAATTTGCGACAGGAGTTCGTTTGTCTCTGTGGTTAATATAGAAAAGGAATGTATATTTTCACCATCAGGGGCAACCCACTTTTCCCAGATTCCTGCCATGGCAAAAAGGCTTCTATCCTTCATCACAATCCGGTATGGTACTTTATTCCCGATTCTTGTCCATTCATAAAAACCATCGGCTGGTATCAAACATCTGCGTTGCTGAATGGCCTGCCTGAAAGCCGGCTTCTGCTCAATTTCTTCGGCACGGGCATTAATAAGTGGCGCAGTGCGCGGCAGTTCTTTTGACCAGAAAGGGATCAATCCCCACCTGAAAAACTGAAGTTCGTGCTGATTGTTCCCTGTTATAACAGCCAGATTCTGAGTTGGTGCCCCATTATATCTGGGAACATAGGGTGATTTACCCCCTGCCAGATTAAAAAATTCATTCAGGCGCTGTTCTTCAGCTGTTAGTGAAAATCGTCCGCACATATACAATAGGGTTAAGGCATAAAATTAATTGTTTTCTCTGTAATTGCAAAAATCGGCATGAATTGATTCAGCTGATGAGCTTCCGCCTCAATTTGTGCCATTTAACAATTATTTGAATTTGCTAAACAGGATTTTTGAATCCAAATAACTATTTTTGCGCATAACATGATTATAAAACCTAACAAAACCCACATATGAAAAAGTTTGCAGTAGTTTTATCGGGCAACGGAGTTTACGATGGGGCAGAAATACACGAAGCCACCCTTACCTTATTGGCAATCAAAAAGCTTGGGGCAGATTACAGCATCTTCGCACCTGATATTGCCCAGCATCATGTAGTAAATCATCTTACCGGCGAAGAAATGCCCGAAACCAGAAATGTGCTTGTTGAATCGGCTCGAATTGCCAGAGGAAAAATAAGCAATCTGAATAGTTTCAACGCAAGGGAATTTGATGCCCTCATATTTCCCGGAGGATTCGGAGTTGCCAAAAACCTGAGCACATGGGCTTTTAATGGGCCTGACTGCAAAGTTAATTCTGATGTTGAAAAAGCAATCAAGGACATGTCTTCTCTGCAGAAACCAATAGGAGCTTTATGCATTTCACCGGTAGTGATTGCAAAAATTCTCGGCAATGTTGAAGTTACCATTGGGCAGGACAAAGCAACTGCCGAAGCAGTTGAAAAAACCGGCGCCCGCCATGTTAATACTACGCACGGAGATGTTGTACGCGACTCCCACCGCCCCATATTTACCACACCCTGCTATATGCTCGACGCCGATATTGTGCAGATTGCTGATGGTGCTGAGAATATTGTTAAAGCAATCCTGGCAGAGTTGTCGTAATGAACTGGTTCCCTGATATAAACCAGAATTACCGGTGACATGATTCCTGAAAATGCCGGGAAACAAATTATAAGTTAACCGCTTTTCATAACTTACTGAAACTAAACTACTCCTCCCGGATTGGCAGAAACCCTGCAGTACACAGCAAATTCTGTCCTGTTGTGGTGAACAATAATGGTTTTTCGATAAAACAATCATTATTATCGCTCTATGATCTTCATAACTGGTATCCGGTTCTTCCAAACAATTGCGGTATATTATTACTTGCTATTGCCACCCTTGTTATCTGAGCGATTTATAACCTAAACAAATTTCTGTGATTGGAATTAGTTGTATTTTTGCGACTCCGTTTGTTTGGAATCAACTGATACTGAAAACCAAAAAAGCAACGCGATTTAAATCAGATTTTTATGAAGATAGCCCTGATTGGAGCAACTGGTCTTGTTGGCAATGTTATGATGCAGGTTATGGAAGAAGGGAAATACGTACCCCTCACCTCGGTTAATGAATTTATACCGGCAGCATCAGAAAAATCAGTTGGAAAGGAGATTAGTTTCAACAATCGCAAATACCTGATTCACAGCATCAATGAAGCATTAGAAAAAAAGCCGGATATTGCTTTATTCTCAGCCGGAGCTGAAGTATCACGCGAATGGGCTCCCCGTTTTGCTGAAAAGGGCTGTTTTGTGATTGACAACTCTTCAGCCTGGAGAATGAATCCTGAGATTCCACTGGTAGTTCCCGAAGTAAATCCACACGCAATAACCGGCAGCCAGAAAATAATTGCCAACCCAAACTGCTCTACCATACAGATGGTGGTGGTATTGGCTCCGTTGCACAGGCGCTATGGCATAAAACGACTGGTAATTTCCACCTATCAAAGCGTAACCGGTACCGGTGCCAGGGCTGTTCAACAGCTCGACAACGAACGCAAAGGAATAAGCGGCAGCAGAGTATATCCACATCCTATTGACCTGAATATCTTCCCCCACGGCGGAAATTTTCTTCCCAATGGCTATACTACTGAAGAAATGAAACTTGAAGCCGAAACGCATAAAATCATGCAGGCTCCCGAAATCCGTATTACCAGCACTGTGGTAAGGGTGCCGGTTTACGGTGGGCACTCCGAATCAGTAAATGTTGAGTTCTCCGGCTCATTTGAAATGGATGAACTTTTAAAAACTGTTTCATCTTCAAAAGGAGTTGTACTTCAGGATGATACCGACCGGGCAGTTTATCCGATGCCACGCTATGCCGAAGGCCGCGACGAGGTGTTTGTTGGCCGGATAAGAAAAGACCATTCTGTTGAGCATGGAATCAATATGTGGATTGTTGCTGATAACCTCAGGAAAGGTGCAGCAACCAACGCACTGCAGATTGCAGGATTGCTTATTCAACGCGAACTCATAACAGCCTGACATAGATTGTGGAGATAATCACCGACCTCTCACTTCCCGTTTTGCTCCATAGGCCCGTTATAACCATCGGCACTTTCGACGGAGTACACATTGGGCATCAGTCCATCCTCAACAGGATGAGACAGATAGCATCCGCAACAGGAGGTGATACTGTGGTATTAACCTTCCATCCTCATCCGCGCTTAGTACTTGGAAATCATGTTTATTTGTTAAGTACCCGCGACGAAAAACGAGCCTTGGTTCAGGATGCCGGCATAACACATCTGGTTGAAATTCCTTTTACCCGCGAATTTGCTGCCCAAAGCGCAGCTGAATTTATCGGCTGGCTTGCTGCCGCATTTAAGCCAGAGGTTGTTGTAATTGGTTATGACCATGGTTTTGGAAACAAACGCAGCGGAAGCATCGAACATCTGTATCGTTACGGGCGGGAACTTGGTTTTACTGTTGAGGAAGTCCAGGAACTTGAGCTTGGCAATCACCATGTAAGCTCTTCAGTAGTAAGGTGGCTGCTGCAGGAAGGCGATGCATTAATGGCTTCGAGGATTTTGGGACATCCCTACAGAATAAGCGGAAAAGTGGTTAGAGGAAATCAGATTGGCAAGCTGATTGGCTATCCGACAGCTAACCTTTATCCCGATGATGCCAACAAACTTATTCCGGCTATGGGAGTTTATGCATCACGGGTAATCTACAACGGAGTTTTATACAATGGCATGACCAATATTGGAATGAGGCCAACCATAAGCGCGCATAAACTTACCATTGAAACCAATATTTTTGATTTTAATCAGGACATTTATTATGAGAGTATTACTGTAGAGCTGATCAAAAGAATCCGGAACGAAAAGAAATTCGGGAACCTCGACATCCTGAAAAATCAATTGGCCGTTGACCGTGAAAATGCCCTCAGATATCTGCTGGATAATAATTCGTCCCAACCCTGAATCCGACAGCAACCTTTTCATTTATAGTTAAAGGTTTTCGTGAAAAAGGTTCTTCAGGTTACAGTTATCCAACTCTGCTGTAAACAATCATTTCTTCTTTACATACAAACCAACATCCACCAATCCGGGAATGCCCATTTTGGGAATCAGATTTTCAAATTCAATCTTATAAATCCCCGCTTCGGTAAAATAAAATGAGGGCCAGAGCACTTCTTCCACATCCCAAAGATCGCCTGCCACACTTCCAATGAATTTATCATTATAATCTTTCAACCTGATATCCAGTTCAAGGATACGTTCCTCTCCCGAAGGAGTAGTTAAAATTACATTTACAGGCAAATTCGGATAAGGATACTGCGTTATATGCCTGATGGTAAAAACTATGTCGCCGGTAATTCCTGCCTCTTCTATAGCCACATCAAACTTAACCTTGTCAAATCTTTTCCAGGTATAGTTATCAAACTTATGAAACTCCTGATAAATTCGGCCGGGCCTGCACGACAACAGCATCGACAAAGCTGCGAGCAGAATCAGAAAACGTTTTCCCATCTTTACTAATCGTTTGAGGTATTTATGTTTACAAATTTATAGATAAAAACGTTGCTTATAACAGAAGAATAAGAACACTAAAGAGAAACATTAACGTTGTTGTGCTTAAAAAAAATACAATATCAGCAGCCGGGCCATTCATGCAGGCCTGTTTGAATAGTCTGTCAAGAAAATAAGAAGTAAAATACATTTAATGGATTGATGAATTTATATTGGCAATCTGTTCGTAAATTTGCATAATCAGAACAGCCGGAAACAGAATGGGTCAAAAACAGAAGTTTTATGTAGTTTGGAAAGGCAGGGAAACCGGCATTTTTCGCAGTTGGAAAGAATGTGAAATTCAGGTGAAGGGATTTGAGGCTGCCCGCTTTAAATCTTTTGACACTGAGGAGGAAGCTGGTGAAGCCTATAAAAATGGGCCTCAATTTGTTAACAAAGCATCAGCAAAGAAAAAAATGTTGTCCAATCCGGCTCATCGTCCAATTCTGGAAAGCATTTCGGTTGATGCTGCCTGCTCCGGAAATCCCGGAGTACTTGAATACAGGGGAGTGGAAACTTCCACCGGACGTTTATTGTTTCATCAGGGGCCATTCCCGCAGGGCACAGTCAATATAGGTGAGTTTCTGGCTATTGTACACGGGCTTGGCTATCTGAAACAACGCAACATTAACCTTCCCATTTACACCGACTCAAAAACCGCGCTTGCCTGGCTTAAAAAGAAAAAAGCCAATACAAAACTTGAAACCAATGCGCTTAATTCAGATCTGATGCTGCTTCTTTCCCGGGCTGAGTCATGGCTTGAAAAAAATCAATGGAGCAATCCTGTGCTGAAGTGGGATACAGAAGCCTGGGGCGAAATTCCCGCTGATTTCGGAAGAAAATAGTCCTTACAACGAAAAACATATAAAACCATGCGTAAAACAAAGATAGTTGCTACTCTGGGGCCTGCCAGTGCCAATGAAACTGCCATAAGAAATCTTATGCTTGCCGGAGTGAATGTATTCAGGCTGAATTTTTCGCATGGTAGCTATGACATTCATGAATCCTCAGTAAAGTTGATTGATAAACTTAACGAGGAACTTGGACTTCATGTCGCCACACTGGCCGACCTTTCGGGCCCAAAAATAAGGACCCGCGAAGTTTCAGGAGATTCTATGCTGCTCACAGCCGGCGAAGAAATTACAATCACCACCCGGGATGAAAATTGCTCTCCAGGCCTCATAAGCGTAAATTACAGCGGTTTTGCCGAAGATGTGAAGGAAGGTGAAGACATTCTCCTGGATGACGGGAAACTGCTTCTAAAAGCCCTGGGAAGCAACGGGCTTGATGAAGTCAGGGCAAAGGTGGTACAAGGTGGATTGTTATCATCCCGAAAAGGAATAAACCTTCCAAGAACCATGCTACGCCTTCCGAGTCTTTCAGACAAAGACCTGCGGGATCTGGATTTTATTATGAACCGCAATGTACAATGGATTGCTTTGTCATTTGTTCGGACTGCGGAAGATATTGAGTTACTCAGAAAAAAAATAAATTCATATCCGGGGAATCATCCTCCAAGAATTGTTGCCAAAATTGAAAAGCCCGAAGCCATTGACAATGCTGAGGCTATAATAAAAGCCAGCGACGCCATTATGATTGCCAGGGGAGATCTAGGTGTTGAAATTCCGCAGGAACAGGTTCCGGTTATACAGAAGAAACTGGTAAAACTTGCCATTGCTTCATCAAAACCGGTAATAGTAGCTACCCAGATGATGGAAGGAATGATTACAGGTATGCGCCCGACTCGCGCCGAGGTAAGTGATGTGGCTAACTCAGTTCTTGACGGTGCCGATGCACTTATGCTCAGCGGCGAAACATCTGTTGGCTTGTATCCGGTTCAAACTGTTGAAACCATGAGTCGTATTATCTCTGATATTGAAAACAGCGGAATCCCTTATCAGGAGGTTCAGCACATTGAAAATCAGGATAGAAGAATTTCTGATTCAGTGATCATGGCTGCTTGTGATCTCGCAAAAAAAGTTAATGCAAGTGCATTGATTGCCATGACCCACACCGGATATTCTGCATTTCGGATTGCCAGTCACCGGCCTGCATCGGGAATATTCATTTTTTCCGATAATCCTAAGATGCTGAGAACACTTAGTTTGGTTTGGGGTGTAACCGGCACTTATTTTGGAAAGTTTACGAATACGGATGCTGCCATGCTTGAAATGCGAAAGTCGCTCGTTTCAAGAGGATATGTTGGTGAGGGAAATTATATAATCTACATTTCAAGCATTCCCATAGGTCAGCCCGGTAAAACCAACATGCTCAAGCTCAGTACTATTTAAGAGAAACAAAGCAAAGTAACTACCTTACTGCACAAGCGATTGAGGCTACGCTCACTTTTACTCCGGGTATTTTCATCAATTCGTGCCCTGCTGCTTCTAATGTTGAGCCGGTGGTAATAACGTCATCAACCAGCAAAACATGTTTGCCGGCCTGCCTTTCAGTATCCATTAGCTGGAAAATTTCCTTCACATTTTCCCAACGTCTGAACCGGGTTTTGCGGGTTTGTGTTTCCGAAGCCTGTACCCTGAGCAAGGTGGTAATATCAAGTTCAGCTTTCATTGACTCTGCCAGCCCGATAGCAAACCATTCGGCCTGATTGTATCCTCGTTTGGCCTCCTTCCGGGGATGCAGCGGTACTGGAATAATGGCATCTACTGTGGTGAACAGTGGTGATTTCTTAAGATCATGGCCATAAAGAGCTCCAATATGCGAACCTACCTCCTTGTATCCCTTATATTTAAGCTGATGTACAAGGTGCTGCACCTTACCGCCTTTGTTGAAATAATAATACGAAGCTGCTGCTGCAAAATTAATCTTGCCCCAGAATTGCCTGGCCACCGGATTGTCTTCAAGCAAATGAAAATTCGTTTTAGGCAAATGGTATTGACATGAAAAACAAATCATATGCTCATGTTTATACAAGGTATTTCCACATGCCATGCACACCCTCGGGAAAAAGAGCGAAATAAAATCCTGCAAATATTCCTTTATCATATATCAATTATTATATGGGTTAAAGATATGAAATTTTAAATTTCCTGACAAAACAGAATTCAAGGTACAGAATAAAAAAGCGGGAGAGACTTTACAAATCTCCCCCGCAGTTTATAAGCTTAAACAATCCGATATTAATAGAACATCAGTCTGTTGTCTTCAATTTCAGCTTTGCGTTTCAGGGCGTCGGTAACATCGCGCTGAGCCCTTGTACGGAATGCGTTGGAGATCATCCTCTTTTCAGCTGTAAAATCATCTTTGGGTGCAGCAGCATTGACTTTGTCAGCAACAAGTACAAAAACAGCCTGATTGCCTTTAACAGGTTTTGACATCTGACCTTCTTTCAATGTAAAGAGAATGCCTATTGCTTCATCTTCCTTACCATAACCAGGCAGATTTGATGCAGCAAAAGCGACTTCGTTGGTATCGGCTTTCATACCCAGAGCCAGATAACCTTTATTGAGATCGGCAATTGACTTGATTTCTTTATTAATTTCAGCAATCAGTGTCTCCGCTTTTTTGTCGCGTTTTACCAGCGGCTCTATGAATTCTTTAACCTGCTCTAAAGTAGGGAAACCTTTTTCACGTTTTTCTTTAAGCAGAGCCACCATATATCTTCCTTCAAGGTCAAATACCGGAGAAATTGCACCAATTTCATTCTTTTCGTCAAAAGACCATCTTACTACTTCTCTTGCCTGGGTTATACCCGGAATGTTGTTCTGTTCGATACTGATTCTTTCTGCAAGACGACGGGTGTAACCACGCTCATCAATCAGCTTATTGAATCCTTCAGCATCTTTTGATTCAATAGCAAATTGACTGGCCAAAGTGTAAACATCCTGAATGGTTCTTGAACTGGGCTCAAGATTACGTTTAACGTAAGCAATACGCACTTTCTTTACAGGAGCGGTTTTGCCGGTGATTTTTACGATGTGGTAACCAAACTGAGTTTCCACTTTTAATACATCTCCAACCTTGCCGTTAAGTACCGCACTATTGAACTGCGGAACCATTGCCCCATCAGCAAACCAGTTGAGGTCACCTTTCGATTTGGCTGCAGTTTCATCGTCGTTCATGGTTGAAGCAATTTCATCAAATTTTGCTGAGTTGCCTTTAACTACGCTCAAAATACTGTCAGCTTTCTGTGAAGCCTGAATTTTGGTAATGGTAGTAGCCGGATTAACATTGGTACCTGCCCAGGAAACCAGAATATGGCTCGCCTTGAGGGAGTCGGGGCGGCTCTGAACATCAACCAAACGGGCAATGGTATAAGCATTGTTTTCTATGTAAGGTCCGAAGGTAACACCGGGAGCAGAATTGAACATGATTGAATCAAGCTGATAGGGAATACTACCTTTTTTCATCCAGGTGCTGTCATACCTTTCATCGGATGTAGTATTCACAAAAGAAACAATATTTTCTGCAGTGGCGAACTCAGTGTAAAGTTGCTGAACTTCGGCAGCAATTTTTGCACGGTCTTCTTCCGAAGGTAAAATATCGAATGTAACGTATTCAATATCTCTTGAAGCTTCCTGCTGATATTTGTGTTTGTTTTCCTTGTAAAATTTTTCGTAATCAGCATCGGTTAATGTTACTACACTGTCAGCAATACTTGTATAGGCAGCACCATAATAACGTGCATTTATTTTAGTATTTCTGGCTTCATAGTCGCGTTTTGCAAAGGCAGCAGGAACATAAAAACCTTTGGTAACCAGATTACGGTATTTGGTATTCAGCCTGTCTTCCTTGATTGCTTTTTCAATGGTAAGATAACGTTGTTTCATCTGCGGGTCAACATTATCGAGGTTTTGCAGGAAGCTCAGAACATTGGCAGGATCAAAGGCTCCGGTTTGCGGATCGCGGAAACTTTGCTGAATATACATATGAGGATTTTTACCCCTGATCTGATCGTCAAGTTCCTGCTTTGAAACAGTTAAACCCAGTTTAGCAACTTCTTCCTGCAGAAGGGTTTCGTTCACCACCTGCTCCCAGGTTTGCTGCCTGATCTGAAACTGTTCATCAGCCGAAAGGTTTTCATTTCCGGTATTTTGTTTGCGGGCTTCAAGATTTTCATCTACCCTTTGGTTAAAAGTAGTTGCCAGAATTTTTTCGCCGTTTACCTCACCAATATTGTTGATTCCCCTGCGGGGGCTTCGGTTTGATAACAGGTCACCCAGGATAAATGCAGCAAGGGCAATTCCTATTATAGCAACAAGCAATCCTGATCTTTTACGAATATCACCAATTAATGCCATTTTGTTAGTTTTTTTAAAGTGGGTGCAAATTTACAATAAATGTTTAAGGATAAAAATAAAAATGGCAACTCCGTATAATTTTGTAAATAAAGGGGATATGAAAATGCATCAGGTTGTTTGTCCGAATGCTTTTGTATGGCTATTCTGGGTCGGTTTTTAACATTACTTCTTCTATTCGGTTGTCGGTTGCCCGGGTGATAACAAATAAAAAGTTGTTGACTCTGATTTCGTCATTAACAGCCGGAATTTCTTCGTGATGAGAAAGAATTAAACCTGCAAGTGTCTCATAATCATCCGATACAGGAAGATCAAATTTGTATTTTTGATTGAGATAATCAATCTCAAGCCTGGCCGAAAAAAGAAATTCATTGTCAGAAATGCGGGTTTCCGAAAAGTCTTCCACATCATATTCGTCATCAATTTCCCCAAATATCTCTTCTATAATATCTTCAATTGTTAACATTCCGGCAGTACCGCCAAACTCATCTACTACCAGTGCAACACTTTTGCGTTCGGTCATAAACATATTAAGAAGCTTGCTTGCCGGCATTGTTTCGGGAACAATCATTACTGGTTTTGTGATTTGCGGAATGTTACCGGGTTTCTTAAAGAGGTCGTAGGAGTGCGAATATCCAATGATATTATCAATAGAGTCCTGATAAATCAGTATTTTCGAATGGCCGGATTCAACAAACAAACTGGTAAGGGTTTCTATACTTTCGCTTTTACTAAGTGCTACTATTTCATTTCTGGGAATCATACATTCCCTGAGTTTAATATTTCCCAGGTCGCGGGCATTTTGAAACATTTGAATTTCCTGATAATCATCACTATCCTCTATTTCGGTGGTGGCCGATTCATTCAGATAATGATCCAGATCAATTACTCCGAATGAATACTCCGGACGCGTAATCCGGGCCTTAAAAACATATCTCAGCAAAAACTCACTGATGCCAATAAAAAGGAAAATTACCGGATAAAAAAGAATGTAAAAAAGGAAAAGAGGCAGTGCAAAAATATTCAGGATCTTGTTGGGATTAATTCTAAACAATACTTTCGGTATAAATTCAGCTATAAAAAGAATGATCAGGGTAGAAATAATTGTTTGTGATAATAAAAGTAAAGCTCCTTCGCCGGATCCTTCAGGCAAAATGGATAGCAGGGGCTCCCTTAATAATACTGAGATATAGATACCATAAACAACCAATGCAATATTATTTCCCAATAACAATGCTGCAATAAAACGGCCAGGTTTTCGAAGAAATCCTGATAATAAACGGGCTGGCAACAAGTCCTTATTCTTATCAACTTCTATTCTGAGTTTGTTTGCCGTAACAAAAGCAATCTCCATGCCCGAAAAAAAGGCCGAGAAAAGCAAAGCAATACAAATGGGGACTATTAATTCCATAAAACAAACAGAGTGTTTACTGCAAAATTACAAAAACTTATTCACCTTTGATATCTGAAACCGCTATCGGTATTGTTTGGTATTTTCTTTGAATTCAGATAGTTTCAAACCTTTATAGAATAACCACCCGGGCAATTATTCATCTTCATTGATGTACATTTCACCGCGAGGATTCTTTATTGTCCAGCTGTAAAACTTTTCATCGGCTTCCATTCCTTCGCCATAAAGTATTCTTTCGGGAGTTGTAATGGTGACCATTTTTTCACTGTTTACTTTTTTGGTGTTCTGATTCCATACCAAATGCTCTGTGTTGAGCTTTTCATCTTTCAGATAATTAATAATCACCACATTTCTGGAAGCCTCCATAGTGCGCTTTATTTCATTATTAACGCCATATTCAGCCGTAATCTGTGTACGGATTACATTGGGTCTGAGCGAATCAAAAAATACTACTTTAAAGCCTTCCGGAAATCTTATTACTGCCCCTCCCTGTTCTTCATATCTCTTCAATAATGGAGCAGTAAGTTCATATTTTATCCTGCCCGATTCTGACTCGGATATTCTCACATCTCTGGCATACATTACAGGAATGGTATCAGATTGAACAAGCCTTGCAATTTCTTCGGGAGTGTTGCTGCATGAAAAAAGTGTTGCTGCAGCAAAAACCGCAGCAACACTTTTTAATAATTTTGTCATGAAAGGGTTAATCATACAAGGGTGTTATTTAACAGCCCTAATGGTTGTAGTTTCGTTAATCCAGCAACCAACAGTGTAAGAACTGCCCTCCTGCATATCGCGGAAGAATAGATCGCTGCCTGCAGGAAAGTGTTTTGAAAACTGAGCAATTTTGGCATTTGCTTCAGATTCAATTGATGGGTCAACACTTCTGGCTCTGACATACTTATCAACTGCAGCCCAGAAAACTGATTTTCCACCTAAATCATCTTCAGTACACATTGAAGAACTATTGGCATATAAATCACCAATAAGCATAAGGGCTTTCCCATTGGCCGGATCAAGTTGCAGTATCTTTTGAGCATTTGACCTTGCCTGGCTGTAACTGCGCTGATTAAAGTTTATGTTTGCAAGCAGGAACAGTGCTTTGATTTTATCACCAGTTTCTTCATAAAGTTCGGCAGCCTGAGCCATATATTCAGCAGCTTTTGTAAGGTTGTTACGCTCAAGGTTCAGAGTTCCCATAAGATATGCTGACTGTGCGCCGGGTTCAATTCTGTGCAGGTTCTCGGTAGCTTTAAAGAAAAGATCCTCTTTAACACAACCCTTTCGCTCAAGAATGTTCGTAATTTTCTTCAACAGTTCAACATCTTCGGGTTTTTCAGAAAATTTCTTATCATAAATGCTTATCAGATCCGGACAAGTTGCAAAGGGTTCAAAGGTTGATTCAATATTGGCCTTTGTATTTTCCCAGCTGGCTACTTTTTTGGGGTCTGCTGCAAACTGCTTTAAGTTGTAATCAATTATTTCGCTTAATTGATCATATCCATCAACAATGGAGGATTTCTCCAGCTTCTTGATCTCAACCATTGAAATGATTGACCTGAAATAATAAACCAGCACAGCGCCTTCTGATTTGTTGCCAGAAAGATCTACCGATTTTTTGAAGATGTGGTACAATTGCTCGGTTTTATCAGGTTTATAGGTATACAGATCTATACCTTTGCGTCCCAGCACGTAGCCTTCGCGGTTAAAATACCTGATGCGCTGATCGTAAACCATCATAAGTGTATCAATATACTTGTCGCGCAGTGCCGCGTCCTTGGTTTCATCAATTCTGGCTGACACCATCTTTGCTCCATCAATGTAAGTATTTTGCGAAGCAATGGGGCAATTGTTAAAAACCCATCTCCAGTGAGGATAAGCATCTTTAAAGTTTTTTTGCTTATAGAACTCACGGTATAACGAAAGATGCATTACACAATTTACAGAATCAGCTCCATATTTTGGACCTGCAGCAGGAGAGGCAGCATCATCGTCAGATTGTGCCATTACAGCTACTGATGACAGCATGCTGACCATCAGCAGAAAAATAATTGTTTTAATACCCGTTTTCATGACTTTCAGTTTTTGTTGTTGTTAATCGTACTTTCTTATTATAAACCACCTTTCAAAAATGGAGAGTCCCAGAGTAAATCTGAAGAAGTTTTCTTTGATCAGGTTATTGCTGGTAGTTCCTCTTGTTCCAACTTCAGCAGCGAGGTTTACAGTTGACCTGGTACGAGGTATCGGTAATCCAAGTCCAAAACTTATGCCAAACTCATCAATCTGCTGCCCTCTCAGTTCAAGAAAACTGTTTGAGTACCTGAATCCAGCCCTGTAGGTTATGCGCTGAAAATAGCCTGAAACCGTTGACATTGAAGGCGTATACTGACCTCCAACCGAAACCCGCATTGTATTTTTTAATGAATCAGTACTTCCAAAATAAGAGTACTTTTCCCACATCGTCCACTGGTAATCTGCACCAACCAACCACTTGTCGGTTTTTCCGAAAGTAAAACCTCCTCCTATGTTGGTTGGTAAAAAAATGTTTCCTTTTACGGATGGTTCATTCACAATGGTATCAAAAACATTGTCAACACCGGTACTTGAAATGAAATACCTGTAACCCAGCCTATCTTCACTTGCACTTATATTGGAACCATTGCTAAACACCAGTCCAATACCCAGATTGTATCCTTTTTTGCCTTGCCTTTTATAAAACAAGCCATAATTCAGATCAAAATCATGAATTCGGGTTGAGGTGATCAATTTGTAATTCATGCGGTAAGCTGAATCAGGAAAGGTGTTTGCACTTGCCTTTTCGATGGTTCCGAACAGGTAGTTAAAATTAACCCCAATGCTGAAATTTTTGTTCAGTGCAAAGCTGTTGCCCCAATAACCCTGATTGATACCTCCGCTGCCTTCATAGCGGCGGGTTATACTTCCAATGTTTTCTTCAACCTGGGTATCCAGAACTTTATAGCCGGTACCACTGTATGGCAGTAATCCAAAACTGCTTCTCCACCAGCGGGTTACAGGAAATCCAAATTTTAAGTAAGCCAGAGAAGCAAAATTTGCTGTTTCGCTCAATGAAGTTGTGGATAGTTTCGTTTGACTGGCATAGGCGCCGACATCAAACACAAAGGAAAGTGTATCAAAAGATGTGTAAGTTGCCGGATTGGCCGGATTAACAAAATACGGAGAACTCAGGCCATAGGAAATACCTCCCATTGCCATGTTCATAACATTGTTTTCTCTGCTTAATTCGCCAATCCCAAATCTTGAGTAGGGCGAACTGATCCGGGTCTGTGCGGATACCTGAGTAAAGCATAGGAGCAAAACCAGTGCCTGCAGGGTCTTAAGTGTACGGTTACTTTTCAAAGTTGTAGTCTAGTATTAGGTTTAATCCGTAAAGGACCAGATTTGGGACTGCAAAGATGTTATTTTTCATCTTTTTTTCAAAATAAAACATATCCCCACCTGTAATCAAAGTTACCAAATCAGGATATAATTGCCTGTATTTTTGAATCATACCTTCAATTTCGGCGCAGGTTCCGTTAATAACACCGCTCAAAATTGATTCCTGCGTTGTGCGGCCTGTTAAAAATTGAGGCAAATCTGCTTCAATTAACGGCAAACGGCCGGTAAAAGTATGCAAAGCCTTGAATCGCAATGAAATTCCTGCGGTTATACTTCCTCCCTTGTATTCATTTTTATGATTGATAAAATCGAAGGTTATTGCAGTACCGGCATCTATAACCAAAACATCATTTGCAGGGTACAGTTCGGAAGCTGCAACAACAGCAGCCAGCCTGTCGGCACCTAAGGTTTCGGGGGTAAGGTAATGGTTTGTAACCGGCACTGGAGTCTTGCTGCTGAACTCAATAAAATCAATAGTTGGAAACAAATTCCTGTATTGCGCTGTATCAGCCGAAACTGAACTGATGATACCAGCATCAAAATTACTCCTGGTAATTGCCAATTCAGATAATAGTTCAGGAGTGGGACTATTTACGATTTCGAGCAGTTCCAGTTCATTGCCTGAATAAGCAGCAACCTTTGCCCTGGTATTACCAAGGTCAATGATAATTTTTCTCCTATTTCCGGTAAACGGTTGCGACATAGGGCTTTGTGCCTGTATTTCAATGCTTTCAGGACAATAATCCCAAATATAAAAACATTAAAGAGCAGCAAAAATACCTGATTTTCAGGCTCAGTACTGATTTTTTTTTAAAATATTTGTTAAATTCATTTTTTCTTGTTTACCTTTGCAGCCTCAAAACGGGGTATCGTAGCTCAGTAGGTAGAGCAACGGACTGAAAATCCGTGTGTCGCTGGTTCGATCCCGGCCGATACCACCGAAAAACCGGTCTTTATGGCCGGTTTTTTTATTTATTTCAATTCCTGATTTTATAAAACACAAACAGCCGGGAAAATCAAACCCGGCTGTTTTTGTATTTTATGAGCAGTTTTTATCCTGCCAATATCAGAATGTGATTGTTTTCAACTTTGAGGGTTCCTCCTTCTATCTCGATAAATCTGGTTTGTTTATCATTGCCGACAAGCTTAACCTTTCCCTTTCTAAGAATGGCAATCATTGGGGCGTGATTCTTGAGTATTTCAAAAGAACCCGATTTCCCGGGCAGTTGTACCAGGCTTACATCACCTTTAAAAACTGTTGTTTCCGGGGTTATTATTTCAAGTGTCATGCCGTTGTTTGTTCGGTTTATTTATTCTCCATCATTTTTTTGCCTTTTTCAATGGCCTCTTCAATGGTACCAACAAGGTTGAACGCTGCTTCGGGATATTCGTCCATTTCTCCATCAAGAATCATTTTAAATCCTTTGATGGTATCTTCAATGGCAACAAAAGTGCCTGGAATACCTGTAAATTGCGTTGCCACATGGAAAGGTTGCGAAAGGAATCTCTGCACACGTCTGGCTCTTGAAACCACCAGTTTATCTTCATCAGAAAGCTCATCCATTCCCAGAATTGCAATAATATCCTGAAGTTCTTTGTAACGCTGAAGAATTTCCTTTACTCTCTGTGCAGTATTGTAGTGTTCTTCGCCAACAACATCAACAGTAAGAATACGACTGGTTGAATCCAGCGGATCAACAGCGGGATAAATACCCAACTCGGCAATTTTTCTGCTGAGAACTGTAGTGGCATCGAGGTGGGCAAAAGTTGTGGCAGGCGCCGGGTCGGTAAGGTCGTCGGCAGGAACATAAACCGCCTGAACCGAGGTGATAGATCCTCTTTTTGTTGAGGTAATGCGCTCCTGCATTATACCCATTTCGGTTGCCAGGGTTGGCTGATATCCTACTGCAGAAGGCATACGTCCGAGCAACGCTGATACTTCTGACCCAGCCTGGGTAAAACGGAAAATATTGTCAACAAAGAAAAGAATATCTCTTCCTCCTGTTTTTTCATCGCCATCACGGAAATATTCGGCCATGGTCAATCCTGATAAGGCAACACGGGCACGAGCTCCGGGAGGTTCATTCATTTGCCCGAAAACAAGTGTTGCCTGCGATTTAAGCAATTCGGCAGGATCAACCTTGCTGAGGTCCCAGCCGCCTTTTTCCATATCGTGCAAAAACTCATCGCCATAACGGATAACTCCCGACTCAATCATTTCGCGCAGCAAATCGTTTCCTTCACGTGTACGTTCTCCAACTCCCGAAAATACCGAAAGACCGGAATACCGCTTGGCTATATTGTTGATAAGCTCCATGATGATCACCGTTTTGCCAACACCTGCTCCACCAAATAAACCGATTTTCCCTCCTTTTGCATAAGGCTCAATCAGGTCAATAACTTTAATGCCGGTGTACAGTACTTCTTTTTGAGTGGTAAGGTTTTCAAATTTTGGTGGTTCACGATGAATGGCATACCCCCCTTGATTGGAAACAGCGCCAAGCCCGTCAATGGGAGCTCCGATTACATTAAACAAACGGCCTTTCACCTCTTCGCCAACCGGCATGGTAATGGGCCTTCCGGTTGAAGTAACTTTCATTCCGCGTGATAATCCATCGGTGGAGTCCATGGCAATGGTACGTACAGTACTCTCACCTATGTCCTGCTGACATTCCAGTACAATGATGTGACCATTGGGAAGGCTTACTTCCAAAGCATCGTAAATGTTGGGTAAACTTGTTTTCTGATCGAAGGAAACGTCAACCACAGGTCCGATGATCTGTGATATTTTGCCAGTAATGATATCGGCCATAATAATTTAATGAAGTGTTTAGAATTTGGGCAAATTTAACAAACAATCCTTTGAAACAAATGTTCAGCGTCTTTTTTGTAAGATTTAATGAAATCGAACTGAAAACCTGGCAAGACTGTAAGCAGTCCCAGGCTAAGAATCTTTTCACATAGCCTGGCAAAATATTATAAGAACAGAGCAAAATCAACCCTTTCGCTAAAACGATTGATATCTTTGGTTTCAGTTTTATAATAGCTGATCTTTAAATCAGATGCCAGATTGTTGTTTTCCCCGATTTTCGATAAATATTGAAAATATTTCCGGAAATATTTGATTATATTATTCATTTAAACTATATTTGTACTTGTTTTTCAACGGTTTTTAATTACTATTCTAATCTTATAATTGTTTTTAACTCTTTTTAATAACTATTGCTTTGCTTAACTAATAGCAATGCATACAGACCATAGTATATTTAATACTTTTTAACTCAATCAAAATGAAAAAACTAAACACAGCAATTCTGATTTTGATGTTACTCGCGAAACCATCGTTTGAGCAGGAACCTCATAAGCAAATCCTTTTAAAGGGCCTGGATGGCAAAACCACTGACATCACCAAAAGTGAGCAAAGCGGGAATGAATTGATACTATTGGTTTTCTGGAAAACAGACCGGCCCGATTGCTGTTCAAATCTTGAATCGTTGCAATCGGCCTGGACAGGAAAACTCCGCAGCCAGGGAGTAAGAATGATCGCCATTTGCGAAGACTGCAAAGGAACTACAGCCCATGTTAAGCCTATTGTTATGGCAAAAGAATGGGAATTTGAAGTATACATTGATGTTAACGGAGATTTTAAAAGACAGATGGGCGTAAACAAGCTGCCTTATACCATTCTTTTTGACAAACAATTCAATAAACTATGTGCAACCGAAGGATATTGCCCCGGAAACGAAGATGAGGTCTGTCGAAAAGTACTCTCATTTTTACGAAATGACGAACAGCCTTAAGGGTAATGTTATCTCAGGTAATTTTGGAACGCTTTTTGAGTTTATCTGAGAAAACATTTGAGATGTCCATTAAAAACGTCAAAATATTTCTGATTTCTGTCCTGTTGTTCTCTTTGCAGCAGCAGACAGGAGCTCAGTCCTACCGAAAAATTGAAAATACAGCTTTTGAAAGAGGAGAGAAACTCACTTTCAGGGTATACTACCATTCTGCACTTACAGGCAAAGTAACCGCAGGAGAAGCTGGGCTTGAGGTAAAACCTGATGCAGTAACCAGAAACGGGCGTCCGGTTTACCATTTGGTGGGTACCGGCCAATCGAAAGGTGCTTTTAACCTTTTCTTTAAAGTTGATGACCGCTTCGAGTCTTTTGTTGATGCCGAAGGATTGTTTCCCTGGTATTTTATTCGCCGCACCAGAGAAGGAGGTTACAAAAAGGACGACGAAGTCACTTTCAGGCAAAATCAGGGAATAGCTGTTAGCAGAAATGCTGTAAAAAAAGTGCCCCAAAATACCCAGGATATACTTTCGGTGTTCTATTATGCCCGAACTTTGGATATAACCGGGGTAAATCCCGGGGAATCTTTTCCTCTCAGTTTCTTTCTGGATGATTCTGTATACGTTTCCAAAATTGTTTTTTTAGGCCGCGAAGAAGTAAAAACAAGTCTGGGTACAATCCGTTGCCTTAAATTCAAACCTATGGTAATTAAGGGCGATGTATTCAGCGAACCTTACCCAATGCAACTGTATATCTCCGACGATGCGAACCGTTTGCCCATTCTTGCCCAATCGGCTGTTATTGTAGGTTCGGTAAAAATGGAGCTGATTTCTTTCAAGGGTCTGCGTAATCCTTTTTCATCAATAGTGCCTGCTGATTACAGGCAGATTGCCAATCCGAAGAAAAAATAATTTCACAACTGTGGAATTTAGCCTTAAATTGCATCATTATTCAAACGGCTGGCGAAAAACCGTCTGGCGAAAACACTTACCCGTATGAAAACAAAATTTTTTCTGTTGGCAACATTAATTATTGTTGCCCTTGCAGCATTATCGCTTCAATATAAATCTCCGGCGCAACAAACCGAATTCAAAACCTTACCGGCAATGGCAAATACCAATAATTACCAGAAAGAATGGGAAAAAGTTGATTCCTTAATCGGGCAGGGGTTGCCAAAATCGGCACTTGAACTGGTTAATGCAATCCAGCTTTCAGCCGAGAGAGAAGGAAATATTCCCCAGTATCTGAAAGCTTCCATTTATCAACTGAAGCTGCGCAGCGAATTTGAAGAAAATTATATTGAAATTTATATTGGCAAAACTGAGAAAAACCTCAGCCAGAAACCACAACCCGTTAAGCAGATTTTACATTCCATTCTAGCAGAATTATATTGGCAGTATTTTGAGCAAAACATGTTCAGAATTATTGATCAAACCATTGTAATTGGCAATGATTCAAAGGATTTAGCCACCTGGGATGCTTTAAAATTTACCGAAAGGGTTTCATGGCATTACCAAATGTCACTTGAAAACGCTGAAACGCTTCAGTCGGTTTCTCTCAAAATGTTTGACCCCATTATTCAAACCAGCGAAGGTTCAAAAAAATTCAGGCCAACTCTTTACGACTTTCTTGTTCACAGGGCTGTGGATTTTTTAACGAATGAAACGCCCGACCTTCCTCGTCCTGTAAATGAATTTGTGATGGATCAGAGCTTTATGCTTATGGTGCCTGATATTTTTGCCAGAACCCCAATTGTTTCCGCCGACAGTTTGTCATTTAAATTTCAGGCTTTGCGCATGTTGCAGAAAGCAGAACTTTTTCATTTAAATGATAAAGACCCGGTGGCACTGGTGGATGCAGTACTTAAGCGCCTTGAATATGTTTACAGAACGGGAAATATTGCAGAAGCTGACAGTATTTATCTCAAAACACTCATCGCTCTTGAGGAAAAATATAAAGATCATCCTGTTTCTACTGATGTTATAGAAAAAATAGCTCGTTTCTGGCTGAATCCGGATGATGGACTTTCTGTGAGGAAGAGTATTAATCCTGCTGATCTGGCAAATTATGTTACCGCGCGCCAGTGGTGCATCAAAGCTATTGAAAGATTTCCCGAAAGTGATGGAGCTGCCAATTGCCGGGTGATTCTGCAATCCATTGAAGAGCCTGCCCTTAGCTTTGAAATGGCAAGAGAAAATGAACCTGGTAAAGAATTTCCGGTGTTACTGAATTTCAGAAACGTCAAAAAAGTCTGGCTCAGGCTGGTAAGATTAGATTATGATCAGGACAAAGACTTATTGCAGGACCTATACAATCGCGGAGCTGACAGGCTGCTTAAGGGTAAACCATTACACGAGTGGAATACAATACTGCCTGAAACATCAGACTACAAGCAACATAGTGCAGAATTAATTATTCCGGCCAATGACCCGGGTCTTTATGTTTTAATAGTGTCAGCAAACGAAAAATTTGATCGCAAAGCCTCACCTATTGCTATAAAAGAATATTGGGCGACAAATATCAGCCTTATTAATAGAAGCGAACAGGATGGCTCAGGCTCATTCTATGTTTTACACCGCAGCAGCGGTAAACCGTTGCCAGGGGTTGCGGTTAAGACATTCACCAGAGAGTATGATTACAGGAGCAGAAAATATCTGCTTAAAGATGCCGGGTCCTACACCACTGGAAATGATGGTTCTTTTAAAGTATTATCAACAGAAGACGCAGGCTATTCAACACTTTCGTTTGATTTTTCGACAAAAACCGACCGTTTTGTGGTTGATAACTACTTTTCGGTTTACCGAAATCAGCCTTATCAAAATCAGGGAAAAGAAAAAACATACTTCTTTACAGACCGGGCCATTTACAGACCCGGGCAGGTAGTTTACTTTAAGGGCATCGTAACAACCGGAATTGACCGGGAGCAAAAAATTGCTGTAGGAGTGAAAAGCAGCATTCTTCTGTACAATGTAAATGGAGAGAAAATTGCTGAGAAAGAAGTAATTACCAATAAATATGGCTCATTCAGCGGGAATTTTGTGCTTCCGGCATCAGGGCTTGGAGGAATGTTCAGAATTGAAAACAGCAGTGGCAGTGTGTATTTTAATGTTGAGGAATACAAACGCCCCAAATTTGAAGTAAGATTTTTGCCAATAACCGGAAGCTATAAATTAAACGAAAAGGTAACTGTCGAAGCCAGGGCAGAAAGCTATACCGGGATGCCGGTAACAGATGGCGCAGTAAAATACAGGGTGGTTCGTTCTGTCCACTATCCGCTTTTCAGATATGGAATGGGTTACTGGCCGGTATATGTGCCTGAAAGTGAAATCGCCAATGGTTCGCTCACTACCGCTTCAGATGGTTCTTTTGTAATTGAATTTGAGGCAAAACCCGATCCGGGAGTAAAGCTGGCAAATGATCCGGTATTTTCATACACAATTTACGCAGATGTAACTGACATTAATGGTGAAACCCGTTCTTCGTCAGCACAGGTGCAGGTTAGCAATAAAGCGTTGTTGCTTGATATAAACCTTCCGGAAGTAATAAATCTGGATAAATCAGAAAAATTTACATTGTCAGCCACCAATCTGAACGGTAAAACCACCCCGGCAGAAGTGCTGGTTGAAATATACCAGCTTTTACCTGATAGCAGACTAACCCGCCCCAGATACTGGAGTTCCCCTGATCTTGCAGTTTATTCGAAAGACGAATTTGTAAAACGCCTGCCTGCCGATTTATTTTTGAATGAAGCAACTGTAAAAAAAGGAAAACAGGTTTTCAGCCAAAAATTCAATACACGCACTGATAGTGTCTTTGACCTGAATAGCATTAAAAACCATGAAGCCGGCAAGTATCTCGTAAGTTTGAGTGCAAAAGATGTATATGGAGAGACTGTAATTAAGGAAAAAGAGTATACCCTTGTGGTTCCTGCTGCGAAAAAAACACCTGTAAATGAACCTCTCTGGACATATTTGCCGGAAAGAAATGTAAAACCAGGCGAAAAAATAGCACTCATTGTCGGTTCTGCAGCAAAAGATGCCCGGATATTAATTGAAGTATTTGCGAGTGGAAATATCATCAGCAGTCAATGGCTCACTTTAAATCAGGAACAAAGAAAGCTTGAGTTTGCAATTCCCGGGGATATTACAGGTAATGTAGTATTTACGGCCAATATGGTATACAACAACCGCAGCTATTCTCTGCGGCACAATGCCAATATCCGGGATAACCGGAATGAGCTGAACATTACTTTTGAATCCTTCCGCAGCTCATTGCTTCCCGGAGGCACTGAAAAGTGGAAAATTAAAGTTTCTGACCCTGATGGCAATCCGCTGGATGCAGAACTTCTGGCTGGGATGTACGATGCTTCACTGGATGCTTTTGCAGCGAACTCGTGGTACTTTGATTTACTGAGAAAAGAGTTTTGGCATGCGGGTTGGCAGAATAATTTTGGTTCAATTTCAGGTTATTCTTTGCCCTGGGAAAGAGGCGAACAGGCCATGGGTGTTTCGCGCTCCTACGATCAGCTGAACTGGTTTGGGTATTACCCGGGAGGGGGCCGCTTATACAGAAGTAAAATGCTCAGGACAGGTGCCATGGAAATGGATGCTATGCCAGAGTTAAGCTCAGCGGCCGGAATAAATGAAGGCATGTTGCCGCCTCCGGCTCCGGGCGATGCTGCTGTGGCTGCAGACCTTGCTATTATTGAAGATTCCGTTGAGTTTAATGAATTGACCAGGCAAAAATCACAGGCACAGCCATCAGTGCGGAAAAACCTTCAGGAAACAGCGTTTTTCTATCCGCATCTGTCATCTGATAACAATGGTGAGATATGGATTGAATTTACGGTTCCTGAAGCACTTACCAGATGGAACTTTATGGGATTGGCCCACACACCGTCTCTTCGGAATGGCAGTTTTACCAAAGAAGTTGTTACCAGCAAAGACCTGATGGTGGCACCAAATTTACCCAGGTTTTTCCGCGAAGGCGACAAAATGGTTTTGCAATCACGCATCAGCAATCTGTCGGGAAATCCTTTGCAAGGCATAGCCCGGCTTGAGTTGATTGATGCCATTACCCAAAAGCCGGTAGATGCTGAATTCCAGAACATGGAGGGCATAAAGGCATTTGATATTGAAACCGGTAAAAATGCTATGGTTGAATGGGCCGTTGAGGTTCCTGCCGGGCTTGATGCTGTTATGGTGCGCATCATTGCACAATCGGGCAACCACAGCGATGGTGAAGAGGTAATGCTTCCGGTGCTTACCAACCGTATGCTCGTTACTGAAACACTTCCGCTTCCTGTTAATGGAAACGAAACCCGGACATTCAATTTTAAAGGCTTAGCCGATCTTAATGCACAAAACAGCACCTTGCTGCCCCACAAACTTACCCTGGAGTTTACCTCAAACCCGGCCTGGTATGCGGTACAGGCTCTCCCCTATCTGGCTGAATCAAATCATGAAAATGCCGACGTGGTTTTTAACAGGTTGTATGCCAATACACTGGCTTCACACATTGCAAACAGCAATCCGAAGATAAAAGCTGTTTTTGAGACATGGAAAAACCAAAGTCCGGAAGCACTGCTCTCCAATCTGGAAAAAAATCAGGAGCTTAAAAATCTTATACTTGAAGAAACGCCCTGGCTTATGGAAGCCCGCAATGAATCGGAGCAAAAGCGCAGAATTGCATTGTTGTTCGACCTTAATCGCCTGGCTTCTGAAAAAGATGCAGCTAAGCTGAAAATACAACAGTTGCAATCAGCAAACGGAGGCTGGCCCTGGTTTGAAGGTATGCCTGAAAGCCGCTATATTACACAGTTGATTGTTACTGGTTTTGGGAAACTTCACTATTTAAAAGTGGGTGATATTCAATCTGATAACAATACTTTACAGTTAGTCAGGCAAGCAACCGGATACTTAAGCAACCGTCTTGCCGAAGATTATCAACTGTTAAAAAAGAACCATCCGGATTTTGAGAAGAACAATCATCTGAGTTATGATGCCATTCAGTTTTTACTTTCGATGAGTTACCTGCAAGGCCTGGCAGAACCAGACCGCAAAGCCAGGGAAGCCATAGAATATTACGGAAAACAGGCACGCAAATACTGGACCTCACAAAATCTTTACGGACAGGCCATGATAGCACTTTGGGCCGGGCGCAGCGGTGATATGAAGACTGCAACATCCATCATGAAATCACTTCGAGAGAAATCGGTTTCACATCCAGAGCTGGGCATGTACTGGCGCGATAATACAGGAGGTTATTTCTGGTATCAGGCACCCGTAGAAACCCAATCACTGATTATTGAGCTATTTGAAGAACTCGGCAAAGATCCGAGGGCAACAGATCAAATGAAAACCTGGCTGCTCAAACAAAAACAAACCCAAAGCTGGGCAACATCAAGGGCAACAGCCGATGCGGTGTATGCGCTGTTGCTGCGTGGTGGCGACTGGCTTCAAACCGGAGTTAATGTAAGTATCACCATGGGGCAGCAGGAAATTTTTGCCGGTAAGTCAGATTTAAAAGCAGAGGCTGGAACCGGATATTTTAAAAAGATATGGACTGGCGGTGAAATAACGTCGGATATGGGCAATATAAAAGTAACCAAAACCTCTGAAGGACCCGGATGGGGCGCATTATACTGGCAATATTTTGAAAATCTTGACAAAATAACAGCCCATGACAGCCCGCTGAGTATCAGGAAAAAACTGTTTATTAAAACGAACAGTGATGCTGGTCCGTTGCTGAGCGAGATAACTCCTGAAAACCAGCTGAAGGTTGGACAGCAAATCATAGTACGCGTGGAATTGCGCACTGACAGAGATCTGGAATATGTTCATCTAAAGGATATGCGGGCTGCTGGTTTTGAACCTGTTAATACTTTGTCGGGCTACCGGTGGAAAGGTGGTTTGGGTTATTATGAAAATACCCGTGATGCTTCTTCCAATTTCTTCTTCTCATGGTTGCCCAAAGGCACCTGGGTTTTTGAATATCCGCTGGTTGTATCACAAAAAGGTACCTTTTCAAACGGGATTAGTACTGTTCAGTGTATGTATGCCCCTGAATTTGCAGCCCATTCCGAAGGACAAAAAGTTATTGTGGACTAACCATAAAGAGGTTGTCTCAAAAGGCTTTAAACCGGTGGAATTTACAATTTAAAGAGCAGGGCGGAATTATAAATTCCGCCCAATTTTTCTCCATCTGAGACAGCCTCTTTGTTCTTTTTTCAGTCTTCTTTTTGAAGTGTAAGCCTCCATCTGAAATTGTTGTGTCCCCAGCAGTCGCTGCAACGGGCTGCACATACCGATTCTGAGAGCAGGGCATTGTCAATACGAAACCGCATAGGGCAGGAAACAGGGTCTGAAATTTCGTAAGGCCCTGCCGAGAGCTGTTTCCAGAAGTATTCATTCCACTTCCAGACTTGCTGATTGCCTGAGATGTGAAAAGAAAGAGTTACATCAAGATACTCTTTACCTTCGTCTTTAATGAATTTTGCGCTCAGGTTTGAAATTACGATTTCTCCGTCCTCGCTTATTCTGATGCGTTCACCTTCGATCATTTTATCGGATTGGCCTGAAAAGGTGAGAGGCTGGGGAGATGGAAGAAAAACTTCACCAGCAGAATTTATTTCTACAGGAATACCAAGTGAAGTAGTGAAGGTTGGAAATGAGCGCACATATTCAAGCGCCAGTGTGCCTGTGTAACTTTGGCCGGGATTTATGTCATCCTCTTTCTTATCGCAGGCAACCAATAAAGAAAGAAACAATGACACCAGCAGTACGCGCGTAGCCATGATGTCATAAAATTTAGGTTTTTGGTTTGCGAAATATACGAATTATTTATCACTAAATCAAGCATTTCGCATTATTTTTCTTCAGTAATCGAAACAATAGCTATACTGTTGTACACAAAAGCAACAGGCGACTTTTTGTAAAGCCGCCTGTCGTGAGCACTCTGAGAATATTTTAGTACAGGTTCAAAGACCTTAAGGTCAATTTAGAACGGAGTAATGGCAGGTTCATTAAATTCAATAAGGGTAACAAATCCTTTTTCGTTGAGATTACGGTAGCAGTTTACCCAGTCGTTCCATGCATCATAAGATTTTTTAGTTCCTTCTGTTGTGTTAAACACGCCTCCTGATTCGAGAGAAGCGTACATTGCTTCTGTTTTTCCGCCAATGGTTAAGCGGGTATGCAGCAATGCAGTATTCATTTCGTTGCTTTCTGTACCATCGGGAGCTACTGCCTGACGATACATTCTGCATGCCAGATATTTGAACTCTTCAACAACTGCTTCGTAATCGCGTTGTTTGTGTCCATTTTTATTAACACATGACTTCAGCCCCTCAAATGGCAGGGTAAGGTATTCGGGTGTGTTTTTCATAAACCAGGCAAAAGCAGCTTCTTCATCAATGGTAAGAACCTGAATCCAATCGGCCGACTCGGCTCCGGGAGACTCGCATCCACCGGTAAAGCAAAGCCTGTAGCCCGAAAAATATCCATCCTTGATTGGAATAATCTTATCCGGAGCATATTCCGAAGCAAAAAATTCCATGAGGACCTTTGAATCGGTGTTTGATAAATAAACTTTTCCTATTCCATCATCCGACAGGGGAACTGCATCGGGGTATGGAGTTAATTCAACTCTCTGGGCAAATATTGTGGAAAAACTCATTGCCAAAACTGCTGCCAAAACGAAAATCTTTTTCATATCTTTGTGAATTACAGTCATTTCTAAAGTTTTCAAAGACTTCTGAATTCCAACCCAGAAGCTTTTTATACCAGTTAATCTGAATTTCTGCAAAAAGTAACCCTGAAAAAATAAAAAAATACAATTATTTCTCAGAAAACTTCTATACGACTATTATCTATCTGATTTAGAATGGTTTATACAAGTGTAATTATTTTTACATTAGTGTATATAAATTTAACTTGCAAGCTGTTGGCTCTGACAAGAGGCATGGAACAAACCAATAACAGGGATCATTATGCACAAAGGTCAAAATTGCTTAATTTCGCACCTCAAAATAAAACCTATGTTACGTACACACAATTGCGGTGAATTAAACATTGCACATACAGGAAAAACTGTTACACTGTCTGGTTGGGTTCAGCGTTCGCGCGATCTCGGAGGCATGACTTTTATTGACCTTCGCGACCGGTATGGCATAACCCAGCTTGTTTTTAATATGGAAACCAATGCTCCGCTTTGCGAAGATGCTCGCAAACTGGGGCGGGAATTTGTGATTTCAGTTACAGGAACCGTTGCCGAGCGAAGCAATAAAAACCCAAAACTAACAACCGGAGAAATCGAAATTATAGTCGAAAAACTTGAAATACTAAACAGTTCGAAAATACCACCATTTACCATTGAAGAGAATACCGATGGCGGTGACGAACTCAGGATGAAATACCGCTATCTTGATCTGAGGCGCAGCAATGTACGCGACAACCTGATGCTCAGACACCGGATGGCTATTGAAACCCGCAATTACATGAATAACATCGGATTTATTGAAGTTGAAACTCCGGTGCTTATCAAATCAACCCCCGAAGGTGCAAGAGATTTTGTGGTGCCATCGCGCATGAACGAAGGGCAGTTTTATGCTCTTCCGCAATCGCCGCAAACTTTTAAGCAATTGCTTATGGTGGCAGGGTTCGATAAATATTTCCAGATTGTAAAATGTTTCAGGGACGAAGACCTGCGTGCAGACCGGCAACCCGAATTTACCCAGATTGACTGTGAGATGTCTTTTGTAACTCAGGATGATATTCTCGAAACTTTTGAAGGATTAACCAGGCATTTATTCAATAATGTAAAAGGTGTTGAAATAGAAAGCCTCCCAAGAATGACTTTTGCCGATGCCATGAAATATTATGGCAACGACAAGCCTGATATCCGCTTCGGCATGACCATTAAAGAAATTACAGAAGTGGCAAAGGGTCACGACTTTAAGGTTTTTGATGATGCTGAACTTATTGCCGGAATCAATGCTGAAAACTGCGCTGCCTACACCCGGAAACAACTTGACGCACTTACTGATTTTGTAAAAAGGCCTCAGATTGGTGCAGGGGGATTGATATATGTGAGATACAACGAAGATGGTACGTTGAAGTCTTCGGTTGACAAATTCTACTCAGAAGATGAACTCAAAAAGTGGGCTGCTATATTTGAGGCAAAACCCGGCGATCTTCTTCTTATCCTGGCCGGAAATGCGTCAAAAACCCGCAAAGCATTATCAGAGCTGAGACTGGAGATGGGCAATCAGCTTGGCCTTCGCAATCCAGACGTATTTGCGCCCCTTTGGGTGGTTGATTTCCCATTGCTTGAGTGGGATGAAGAGACCCAGCGTTATTACGCCATGCATCATCCATTTACATCCCCCAAGCCCGAAGACATAGCCTTGCTTGATACCGACCCCGGAAAAGTTCGCGCAAATGCTTACGATCTGGTAATTAACGGGGTGGAAATCGGAGGCGGATCAATCAGGATTTACAACAAAGATCTTCAGAAAAAAATGTTTACTATATTGGGCTTTAGCGATGAAGACGCTCAGGCTCAATTTGGTTTCCTTATGAATGCTTTTGAATACGGAGCTCCGCCACACGGAGGAATTGCTTTTGGTTTCGACCGCATGTGTTCGCTCTTCGGAGGATCAGACAGCATTCGCGACTTCATCGCTTTCCCCAAAAACAATTCAGGGAGAGATGTAATGATTGACTCTCCTGCACCAGTAAAACAGGAGCAATTGGACGAACTGAAACTGAAATTAAACTTATAGTGCAATGAAACCGGTAAAAGCATTGCTGCCAGTATCCAAGTGGTTACTCAGAATTGCCATTCTGGCTTATGCTGTATTGCAATACGGCCCAACCATTTTGAATCTGCAATATCAGACTCAGCCATTTTTTATTGCGGTTGCTTTTGTGTTATTTGCGGTTTTGCTATTTGCCGGAGGTTTCACATCAAAACCTTCTCTAACGGTTGTTTCAGCATTGTTGCTTAGTCTGTTGATCATTTACCTCATGTATCTGGGATTTGTTCCTCAGGTTACCATATCACAGATTATTCAGCTGCTGATGGTTTCCGTTTGCCTTTATTTCGTTTCCACCGGAAACAAATAATTTACAGAAAAGTCATGCAAAACAGACTTTTCTTTTTGACCAAATGATCAAACTTATCAGGCCATCAGGCCGGGGAGTTGTTGTTTAAGGGCATCACAAAACCGAGCATGGCACCGCTTCCGGCTTCGCTGTTTACAAACATATGGCCCTGATGAAAAGTGATAAATTCTTTGCATAAATATAAGCCAAGTCCGGAACTGGGTTCTCCCTCGGTACCGGCTTTGCCTTTTTTAGGGTTGAAGGAAAAAAGTTCAATCTGATCTTCCTGACTAATACCTATTCCGAAATCCCTTACCGAAAACCTGAATTGACCATCACTGGTCAGGGATGCGCCCAAAATCACCTTCCCGCCTCTGTTGGAGAATTTTATTGCATTTCCGATCAGATTTCTGATTATGCTGCGCAGCATAACCGGATCAGCAAAAAGAGAAATATTTCCGGCTATCTGCTTTTCGATACTGATGCTCTTTAACTGGCACTGACCTGCAGTATCTGCAAGAGCATCTTCAAGCAGGTTGTCAAAAGATATGTTTGACTTGACGGGTTTCATCAGCCCCATACTGAATTTACCCCATTCCAAAAGATTATCGAGTAGCTTAAAAGTGTTTTGCGACAAGGAGAGGTTTCTGTTAAGCAAAAAATCAATATCCGACTGGGGCATGGAGGATATATTTCTTTGCAATATGTCGGCAATACCGAGAATATTGCCCAATGGACTTCTTAAGTCGTGCGCAAGTACTGAAAAAAACTTGCTTTTTTCTTCATTTACTTTGGTCAACTCCTGATTTTGTTTTTTTATCAGGATTTCTCTTTTGAATACATCATCAATATTAAAGGTTATTCCCGACATCTTAACTGGCTCAAATAGTTCGTTTTTATTCGAAACACTGCCCTGAGCCTCTATCCAGAAATAATGGCCATCTTTGTGCTTGAATCTTAACTTTTGAGTAAACTGATTGATAGTTCCTTTTTGGATTTGCCTGACAATTGCTACAATTATTTTAAAATCCTCAGGATGAAAAAAATGAGTCAGGAGCTGCACATTGGTTTCTTTAATCTGTTCACCGGGGTAACCTGACAAAGCTTCAAAACTTTCAGTTCCTTCAAAAAGAATTTCGCCGGTTTTCAGATCCATTTCCCATATAAGGGTTTGTGCAGCATTTAACGCCAGCCCAAGCATTTGATTTTTGCGTTTTGCTTCGGCTTCGGCCATGATTCTGTCAGAAATATCGTTGAAAATAGTAGTAAATTGGTTTTCTCCGCTTTTAAAAACTACTACACTGAAATGTCTGTTAAGGCCTGTGCTATAGTTTTCAAAATTTACAGGCTGTCCGGTTGTAACTACCTTCCCATACATTTCAATCCAGTAATCTTCTGTTTCAGGCATGATTTCCTTTACTCTCCTGCCGATTACCTCATCCCTGTTTAAACCTGTAATTCGCTCAAAACTTTCATTGATATCAATGAAGGTATAGTCTACCGGTCTATTGTTTTTATCCAGGATGATTTCATGCACAGCCAGCCCCTGAGCCATGGTAGTTATCAAACTGCTGTATCTCGCTTCAGAAGTGTCGAGTTTTCTGGCTGTAAGAATACGTTGTGTTATATCCTGCAACGAGAAAAAAACATGGGTTGATTCCTCTCTTTTTATAACACTGGCTGTAATACCTGCAAAAAGCTCGGTACCATCAATTAAAATAAGTCTGAATTCCTCATATGAATTATTTTGTCCTTTCAGAATATTATCCCAGTATTTGTAAAATTTATCCTGGTGTTCTTTGGCAATAAGTTTCCTGAAGTCGCGCTTTTTATCGCAATGATCTTCTGCCCAGATCATATTTCTGAACTTTTTGTTGCATTTCAGAATCCGGGATTTTTCATCAAGAACTATGTAGCCAACAGGTGCACCGTGAAACAGTTCCTGAAATTCATCCCTTGATTTTTCAAGTTCTGCCTGAATTCTTCGTAATTCGTCATTTTGAAACTCAAGTTCGTATTGATAAATCTTTAAATCTTCAACCAACTCTTCAAGCGATTTGGCATAGGCCAACCCCTGCAATTCTTCTTTGTATTGCAGGGTTTTTTCAATCTGAACCGCGATTTTACTACGTTTATCGTCCATAATAGAAAATCTTGAATTACAACAGCAAAAGATATTGCCAATCAAAAGCAATTAATTTATTGGTTTTCTCCTAGTTTTTGTTCGAGTTCTTTAAATTCACTTACATCAACCACCAGGCCAACCACTTTAAGTGGCCTTCCTTCAGAAGTTCTCTCTACCACTCCTCCCCTGTCGTAATACCATTTATAGCCCCCGGTTTTGGTTTTAATACGGTAAACAACGTTGTAAGAATCCGTTTTACCTTCCAGATGATCGCGCATATTCTGCATGGTATATTCATAATCATCGGGATGAATAAATTCGCAAATCTTGTAAACGTTTTTGGGGAATTCTTCAAAGGTGTAACCCAGCATAGTAGCTTTCTTTTCATGCATTTCAACATTACCCGTTTCAAGGCTCCACTCCCACCAGGCCATGTTTCCCATTTCCAGGGCTTGCTGAAGGCGAAAACTTGCTTTCAGGTGCTTTCGCCTCTCTTCCTTGATGCCCGAAATATTGAGCATGGTTACCAAAACTCCGTCAACCGCATGATAGTCGGTTCGATAAGGTACTATTTTCAGAAAATACAATACTCCGTTGGAAGCTTCAATTTCCTTTTCTACCGATACAAGAGTTTTTCTTACATATTCTATATCCTTAAGAAAATCCTTGTAAACAAAGGCAGCAGAAAACTGAGTGATTGGACGGCCGATGTCAAGATCCATCAGGCTGCTTAGCTCAGCAAAGGATGCCGTAAACTTCCTGATACATAATTTTGAATCGAGGTAAATGGCAGCTATCTCTGTGTTATTCAATAGATTATTAACATCATTATTAAGTTGGGTCAGCTCCTCTATTTTACTCTGAAACTCAGAATTAACCGTATATAACTCTTCATTAACCGATTGAAGTTCTTCGTTGGTACTTTGCAGTTCTTCGTTACTGGCGATCAATTCTTCATTTGATGCCTGAAGTTCCTCATTTGATGTTTCAAGTTCCTCAACGGTTGCCTGCAGGTTTTCCTTGGTAAACTGCAATTCATGCTGCAATTCGGACAGCTGGTCCTGATAATGCGCTTCAATATTTATTACCTGCTTGAGCCCGGTATCAATCTTTTCAACACTTCGCGACAAAAATGAAACCAAATATACTTTCTGGTCATCCTCGTTCATAATTAACCGGCCTTCAACATCCAGTTTAACGAATTCGTCATCCTGATTTATCCTTACATTCTCAAAAATCACTTTTTCGGTACTGGATTTCAGCCTTCGGTAAATGTTGCTGATAATCATACTCAGCTCCGGAGAAATAATAGAATTGAGATTGTTTGTGAATTTCCCGGGCTTGAGTTTTACAAAAGGATTTATATCATTGATTACCTGAAGAATATTTTGCTGTTCATCCAAAACCAGGGATGGTGGCAGCATTGTGTTGAAGATTTTTTCGGTGATAACATCCCTGCGGGGTTGCCTTATATTAAATTGTGTGCCAGATGTTCTTTGTTTGTCAGAGAGATAATTGATTGATGCTGTAAAATCATGAGGGAAACCCTGGCTGTATCCCTGTTTTTTTGCGTAGATTTTATGTTTTGAGTTAACAGTATTAAAAGCGTCGGTATGAGTACCTAAGGTTTCACTGCTTCCCATAAACAAAATGCCTCCCGGTTTCAATGCCATATAAAAAGAACCGATTACTTTAGATTGGCTTTCGGGTTTAAAATAAATGAACAGGTTACGGCATACGATCATATCGAGTTTTGAAAACGGCGGATCCTTCAGCACATTATGGGTTGCGAAAATTGCCATTTTCCTTATAGATTCCGTTACCTGATATCCATTTTCGCGGCGGATAAAGTACTTTGCCAGCAAACGGGGCTCGATATCACCAACAATACTTTCAGGATAAATGGCTTGTCCGGCGAGTTCCAGTGAATGCCGGTCAATGTCGGTAGCAAAGATTTTAACATCACAATCAAGATTATGTTCTTCAATAAATTCCTTGATTATGAGGCCTAAAGAATAAACTTCCTCTCCTGTAGAACAAGCCACCGACCATATTCTGAGTTGTTTATTTCCGGAATCCAGCAATCTTGGCAAAACCGAATTTTTTATCAGGGCAAATGCAGCCTCATCTCTGAAAAATCTGGTAACACCGATTAGAAGTTCCCTGTAGAGAATATCTTTTTCTTTATCTGACTCAATCAGAAGTTTCAGATAATCATCCAGTCTTTCAAAACGATTGATGCTTAATCGCCTCTCAAGCCTCCTTAAAATCGTATTCTCTTTGTAATAGGAGAAATCAATGCCAGAAAATTCACGAAGTACCAAGAGCACCCTGGTTAAAGTATCCTCGCTGCTGGTAAGTGCCGGTGCTGCCTGGTTTGATTTTTCGGTAAAAGGGTGTTTTATGTAATTTACAAGCTCTTCGGGCATTTTTCCCGGTGGAAGAATATAGTCAACCAGGCCTGTTGAGATTGAACTGCGCGGCATTCCGTCAAACCTTGCAGTGCGCTCATCCTGAGCCATAACCATACCTCCGGCTTCCTTTATGGCTCTGGTTCCCAACGTACCATCGCTGCCTGTGCCTGAAAGAATTATACCAATGGACTTTTTCCCTACATCGGCGGCCAGTGACCTGAAAAAAATATCAATGGGCAGATTTAATCCGCTTCGGCTGCCCTGATCTTCGAGTACCAGTTTTCCATGAAAAATAGACAGATTGTTGCGGGGCGGGATCAGATAAATAGTATCAGGTTCTACCAACATACCATCTTTGGCCTTTTTTATTGCCAAACGTGTATAACGTGCCAGCAGTTCGTCCATTAAACTTTTATAATCGGGCGAAAGGTGCTGAATCACCACATAAGCTATCCCCGTATTCAGGGGTACTGCTTTAAAAAACTCCTGAAGTGCCTCCAGGCCCCCCGCTGATGCACCTATACCTACTACATAATCGGCTTTGGGTTTGGCTGAGCCTTGCCCGTTGGTTTCCTTTTTCTTCATATACTGATATTTTACCCCGGAGGAAAGGGTTTCCTTTTGGTCAGGAGAAATTATTTCTGCCAAATTTATTCATTAACTAAACTTTTTACAACGCTTTAGCTGATTAAAATAGAATGAAGTGCTAATTTAGAATCATTCTGCTTTATTTAAAATTGTTATTCTGTTTTTTCCCTTTGCACGAAACGGTTCAGACCACACAACTCTTTGCAATTTCAGAGTTTATTTTTCAGTTGGCCTGAGGAGCAATTCCATTCCCTGAGGAAGGGGAAGAGCCAGTTCATTCTGCTGGTTTAATATACGATCGGTAAATAAAATGCCCCGCAAATGATCGTACTCATGCTGAAAAATAACAGCGGTAAAATCTTCGAGCATATCAGTGTGTTTTATTCCGTCAAGTGTATGATACTCTACCAGGAGAGCATATGAACGCAATACAGTTCCTCTCTCATCCGGAATTGACAGGCAGCCCTCTCCTCCCCTGCGGGTAAGAACAGATGATTTTAAAATTACCGGATTTATCAAAAACTCAAAGGGTGAACCGGGTTTATCAAAACGCTGAAGCCAGAATACATTGCGGTTGATGCCGACCTGAGGACCGGCAATTCCCACACCCGGATTGGCGGTGTCGCGCATGGCCAGAAACATACGTTTCGACAACAATGGCAACAATGGGTCAAGAGGGTTAATGTCGGTACTTTCTGATAGTAAAACTTCCAGTTCGTGCTGGATTGTAATTTTATAAACCCTCAGCATTGCTGAAGTATCCCCTTCGAGAATCAGTTGTTTTTCAACAGGTGTGAATTCCTGTGCGCCAGCGTGCCCAATCAGCAGGCTAAACAGCATCAGCACTAAAAAATTATAATGTAATAATCGCATATCATCAATTTTTAAAAGACTAAAGATAAACAATCCAGTCACCTGAAGTTCAACGGATGAACTACATTATTCCTGTACATCTATTATTTTAAGAAAAATGAAAAACATGTTTTACTCAAAAAACAATTACCTTTGCCGCTGCAAAAACCAATTGCCATCATGAAAGACGACCCCTACTCGTGCCGTTTAATTAATCACTGACCTGCAGGGGGTAAAAATCTCCTTGCAGAAGAACCCATTGTAAGGAGGAAAAATGGCTGAAACAACTGTAGATTTCACCGAACTCATCAGACTAAAAAACTGGAGCAGTCTCAGGCATGAGCTTGAAGACCTTGATCCCATTATTCTGGCTGATATCATTGAAGAAATGGATGAACAGGACGACATTATCCTGTTCAGATTATTGCCAAGAGAACAGGCCAAAAATACATTCCAGTACCTGTCGCACGACAAACAGGAACAAATTATTGAAGGCCTCGCAAAAAATGTAAACCGTGTTGCGAGCCTGCTTAACGACCTCGACCCCGACGATCGTACCGCCTTTTTTGAAGAGTTGCCCGGCAACATTACCCAGCGGCTCATTCAACTGCTTTCTCCCGAAGAAAGAAGTATTGCCATTCGCCTGCTTGGTTATCCCGAACACAGCATTGGCAGGCTGATGACACCTGAATTTGTTGCTGTAAAGTCAGAATATACTGTAGCTCAGGCCCTCGATCACATCAGGCATTATGGAAGAGATTCAGAAACGCTCAACCTGATTTATGTGATTGATGAAAAATGGAAACTGATTGACGACATTCGCATCAGGGAAATCATTCTTGCACAGCCCGATCAGCTTATTAAAGACCTGATGGATGAGCATTTTGTGGCTTTAAATGCGCTGGATGATCAGGAGGTGGCCATCAGGGTGTTTCAGGATCAGGACAGAATTGCGCTTCCGGTCACCGATTCTGACGGTGTACTCATAGGAATTGTAACCATTGACGACGTAATGGATGTTGTGGAAGAAGAAACCACCGAAGACTTCCATAAATTCGGATCTTTTCAGGCAGCCATTGTTAACCCGCTCAAGGCCAGTATTTTCTTTCTCTATCAAAAAAGGATTGTGTGGCTGATTGCCTTGGTTTTTATGAATGTTTTTTCGGGTGCCGCATTGGCCAGTTTTGAAAAAGTTATTCAATCAGCCGTTTCTCTGATTTTTTTCCTTCCGTTGCTCATAGGCAGCGGAGGCAATGCCGGGGCTCAGTCGGCTACGCTTATGATCAGGTCGCTGGCTGTTGGCGATGTGGAAATGAAAGACTGGTTCAGGTTAATTGGCCGCGAAGTTATGGTTTCATTCCTCCTGGGAATTACCATGGCTGCCGGAGTTAGTCTGATTGCCAGTGCAAGAGCTCCGCAGTATATCCTTATTGTGGCCAGTACTATGGTTCTTGCGGTTATGACGGGGAGTTTGATTGGCTTATTGCTGCCTTTTATTTTTACCAGACTTAAAATTGACCCCGCAACTGCAAGTGCTCCGCTTATTACCTCTATTGCCGATATTTCAGGAGTAATTATCTATTTTTCAATTGCATCCTGGTATTTTGGTCTCTGAGGTAAGTATTAAAACCAGGCTATTTCTCTCGCTTTGGGGAATGTACTGGTTAAATAATCAACCGGCTGATAATCAATGTCTAAAAACCGATACATTGGTAAAACATCCTTTTTGGGGAAACATTCTTACTTTTGCACCCGAAAAACTTTTTAGAAATGAATCAACACAGCGGGAATCAAAACGGAGGGAATTTCAGGTATTTTGATGTAATCATGGCTTTTTTTGTTGCGGTTCTGCTGATTTCAAATCTGGCTTCAACAAAGATTGTAACCATTTGGATGTTTACCTTCGACGGAGGCACCATACTTTTTCCGCTCAGCTATATTTTTGGTGATATTTTAACCGAAGTATACGGTTATCAGCGTTCTCGCAAAGTAATCTGGACTGGATTCGGAGCTGCATTGCTTATGTCGCTGGTGTTATGGGTTGTGCAGGAATTGCCGGCAGCACCCGACTGGCCCAATCAGCAAGCCTATGAGTCATTACTGGGTTTTGTTCCGCGCATTGTACTGGCCAGCCTGATTGCCTATTTTGCAGGTGCTTTCTCAAATGCATTCCTGATGTCGAAGTTAAAAATAAAAACCGGTGGCAAATACCTGTGGGTGCGCACCATAGGATCTACTCTTATCGGCGAGGGAATTGATACAGCCATATTCTGCATGGTTGCTTTTTACGGCACCATGCCCAATGAAATTCTTGTCTCTATAATCATCTCCAACTATATTTTCAAATGCGGGGTGGAAATTCTCTTTACACCAGCTACTTATTCATTGGTTAAGTTCCTGAAAAAGAAAGAACAAACCGATGTTTTCGACGTAGGAATCAGCTACAA
>JANJXJ010000066.1 GCA_024709105.1 Lentimicrobium sp.
CTGACATCAACCCCAAATTCCGCCATCAGTTCAAAGCCATAATTGCGCATGATACTGATAACGGGAATGCACCTTTTCCCTCTTTCGGTTAGCGAGTATTCTACCTTTGGTGGCACAACTGCATACACGGTTCTGTTGAGAAAACCTTCTTCTTCCAGTTCACGCAGCGATGAAGTAAGCATTTTGTGAGTAACCTTGGGCATGGTTTTTTTTAGCTCACTATAACGCAAAGTCTTATCTCTGAGTCTCCACAAGATGGGCATTTTCCAGGTGCCACCTATCCTGTCCATGGCAAATTCCACCGGATTGTAATAAAGTTTGTTGTTGTAGATGAATTCTGGCATTAGCTATCTATTTAATAATCAATTTACTTTCATTTTTGTAAGTATCTACCTTTGTAGTAGATATACCAACAAAGGTAGGTGCTTTATGTTTTGGTATTCAAACAAATTTTAAAACAATCACAAAAATGAAAACTTTCGTAAAACAAATTCTTTTCATGATGCTTGGCATTGGCTTTATTGCAAACGTTCAGGCACAAACAAGTCAAAAATCAGGCAATCTGAAAATAGTTGAGGATTATGTACATTTTCACGGGGCGCCATCCAAAGGTAAAATACTGATGGTTGCCAGTAGCCCTGCCATTTCCAAACAAACCGGCTGGCCCATAGGATTTTGGGCGGCTGAACTGACTCACCCCTTGCATGTGTTTCAGGAAGCAGGTTATGAAGTAGAGCTTGTTTCTACTGAGGGTGGTAAACTCGAAATGGATTCATATTCAAATCCTTTGGATGCCAGCGGATACTCAGCTCATGATGTAATTACATTAGGCTATATGCAGCTTCCCTGGTTCAATAAAATGCTTGAAAATACAAAAAGTATAAAAGAGGTGAATGCTGCTGATTATGTTGGCATTTTCCTGGTTGGAGGCCAGGGTCCTATGTACACCTACCGCAATAATCCAACACTTGAAAAACTGTTTGTAAGTTTCTATGAAAAAGGCAAACCTTCAACTGCCGTTTGTCATTCTACTACATTGCTGCTTGATGCAAAAAAATCGAATGGCGAGCTGCTGGTTAAGGGCAAAACCTGGACCGGGTTTGCTGATGCCGAAGAGGATTTTGCTGACCAGGCTGTTGGGCAGAAAATTCAACCCTACCGTATTGAGACAGAAGCCAGAAAAATTCAGGGAACAACTTTTAAAGTTGCTGCACCTTTCTCTTCTTATGCAATTGCTGATGGCAATCTGATAACCGGACAGCAGCAGAATTCAGGAGCCGCCGCTGCCCGCCTGATGGTACAACAATTAAGCAAGTAATCTCATCTGCCTGTTGCCGGGGAATATGCCGGCAACAGGCTAATTTTCAAATTATGAGAATTTTAACTACATTATTATTGGTTGTAATGCTCGGATATAATACCCGGGCTCAGATACCTTTTGAAGTTATGGCCGGGAATGAAAAAGCATCCTTAGACATGATGTTTTTCAGATATTTCAAGAACAAAGACGGGAACTCTCCCTGGTTATTTTTTAACCGGAACAGAGTGGTGGCGGATTACAGAATGACAAAAACCTCAAACCTGCCCTCTTTTGGTTTTACCGGAGCAATCTCATACAACCATCCTAAGCTTAAAGGTTTGGCTCCGGTGGCCGTAGCGCAGGTATTCAGCAATAGAACTATGGGAAAAGCAGGGGTACAGTTTGCACGTATGTCAGAAAATTATCTCCTGTTCACATGGTGGGTAGTTGAACTTGACCAAAGTCCTGATATTGACTGGTTTGTACTTGCCAGATACACGCCCCTGATTTCCGGGGAACTTCGGTTCTTTTCACAATTTGAAGTTCTGGCTACCCTGAATACGGAGAACAGGAATATTTTTACATCCTCTCAGAGAATCAGACTGGGAGTTAAGAAGTCGTCACTTGCTCTTGGACTGGCTGGTGATATACAGTCAAAAACCCAAAGTAAATATCCAACAGCCTCCAATGCAGGCGTTTTCGTGAGATATGAATTTTAAACCAACCAATTAATCACTTCAACATGAGAATACTCTTTCTTGCACTCATTACTTCATTAATGCTGGGTTCATGTAGAGGAATAAACAGCAAAAAAGACGAAAAATTTACTCCTTCCTCAATAGTTGTTTTTGGCGACGGATTATCAGATGCAGGGCGCTGGGGCAAACTCACCTCAGGTGCATATCCTCCCTCCCCGCCTTTTTACGAAGGCAGGTGGACAAACGGGCCTGTATGGATAGAAATTGTTGCCCAAAAATACAACCTCACACCAGAACCGGAAAATAATTTTGCGCTGGGTGGCGCCACAAGCGGATATTACAATATTAACGAAAACATAAGGAATCTGCTGGGACTCGATAGTACAATTAAACTCAATGGCTTGCTGGGGCAGGTAGAAGAATATCTGAACAAACACCAAAGCGCTGATTCTGAAGCCATGTATGTGTTATGGGCTGGCGGTCATGACCTTGGAAGTTATCTCGACTATGGTCAGCCGGATATCAAACAATATCCTGTGGCAGGAAATATTGAAATGGCAATTGAGCTCTTAAAATCTGCTGGAGCAAAGTACTTCTTTATTGGAAATATGCCCGATATGGGAGCCACTCCGGCCTATTCCGGAACCGATAAACAGATGTTAGCCAGCCAATTAAGCAAAGAACTCAATCAGGGATTGGCTATGCTTGCCAGTAAGTTAACCAATGACAGCATTCAGATGCTTTTGTTTGATGCTGACAAATTATTTAAAGAAGCAGTAACAAACCCTGACAAATTCGGGTTTAAATATGTTGATGAATCGTTTTTGCCATTTGATTTTATAGATTTCGGCAATCCATTGTCAAAATCTGCTGAACTAAAAGACGAACGCAATCCTGATGAGTTCATGAACTGGTGGGCAGTTTCTGCCAGTGCTGCCATGCACAGGATAATCGCCGACAGTGCCTTTGCAATGATGCAAAAAGAGTTTAAAGTGAAACCTGACAAAAATCAATAAAAATGAACATAGCAATAATAGGAACCGGAAACGTAGGTGGCACTCTTGCCGCCAAATGGGCCCATGCCGGCCATAACATCAGGCTTGGTGTTAAAGATAAAGCGAATTTCAAGGGGAAGCACCTTGCAGAGATAAAAGGAATAAGTGTTCATAGTATCACAGAGGCTGTGGAGCTCTCCGAAATAATTTTGGTCTCCACTCCGGCCACAGCTGCGGCAGAAGTTGCCAGGTCTCTGGGTAATACAGAAGGTAAAATCATTGTTGATACCATGAACATAGTAATGGGTCGAGGTCCTGAAGGGTTCAGCAATACTGCCGATGCATTACTTGCAAATACCCTTGCCAGGGATGTGGTGAAATGTTTTAACACCACCGGTGCCGAAAACATGCAGAATCCGGATTATGATGGAGTTAAACTGGATATGTTTATGGCTGGTTCCAGTATTAAGGGAAAACAAGTTGCTGAGCAACTGGCCAAAGATGCCGGTTTTGGCGAGGTGTATGACATGGGTGGCAATGATAAGTTTTTTCTCATTGAACAACTTGCCAATGTGTGGATCAACCAGGCTATTTTTATGGGTGCCGGCAGAAACATCGGTTTTAAAATCATTAAACGGAAATAAAACAGGTTTTTCTTTGTCTTTTTCTGATACTTCGGGTAATTTCGCATTTATAACCAAATATACAAATTATGAAAAAGACATTGTTTGCTCTGCTCATTCTGGCAGGCATTGCTTCATCCTGTGTAAATCAGGTTGAAAAAGAAACCGTTATCACCTCCGACACAACGGCAATTGCTCCGCGCGATGGTGTTTTTTATCACATTTCAAGCGGCCCTGAAGACCCGCATAAAGTTGTGATGGCATTAAAACAGGCAGGCATGATGGCTGAAGACAAGGATGTGCTTGTTTACTTCGACATCAAAGGCATTGAGGTTGTGCTGAACGATGCTCAGGATGTAAGTTACCCTACATTTCCTACTTCAAAAGAATCACTTAAGTTCTTGATGGATAAAGGGGTAACTATTTTTGCATGTCCGGCCTGCCTCAAAGCTGCCGGCAAAAGTGAAGCCGATCTGATGCCAGGAGTTAAACTTGCCGAAAAAGAGATGTTCTTTAATTTTACCAAAGGCAGGATTCTCACGCTTGATTATTAGAGAATGCCTAAATGATAAAAAGGAGTGTCCATTAGAATAGGCACTCCTTTTTTATTGAGGATTAAATACCCTGTTAAACAAAAACCGGGTGAGGCCGGAGATTCCCAATACAACGAAGATTTCTTATTCTTCCTTTTCTGCAAAAGGAACTGTAAAGGAAAAGACAGAACCTTCGCCGGGAGTACTTTCGATGCTTAACTCACTCCCTAAACGTTTAACAAAGTCAACACATAAAATTAATCCAAGCCCGGTGCCTTCTTTTTTCGATTTTTCAGGAACGGGAACATTGGTTTTCCCTTCAATAATCTGTTTTACTCTGTTTTGCTCCATGCCCTTTCCGGTATCAACCACCTTAATAAGAACTTTATTGCCGGCATTTTCAGCAACAATTTCAACGCTTCCTCCAGGTTTATTGTAACGAATGGCATTCCCGGTGAGATTCCCCAGAATAATGCGCAGCAGGGTGGAATCGGTGTGCAAAAATATATTTTCAGGAAGATTCATTTTTAAAACAACATTACTTTCAACTGCATTGGCTTTTGCTGTTTTTAACACTTCCAGAACCATCTGATTCAGGTTAACTTTTGAAGGTTGCAATGTAATGGCCCCCCTTTGCGATTTTGACCAGAAAAGCAGGTTCTCGAGAAGCACAAAAGTGTTTTGAGAGGAAAGATAAATGTTATCTGCATACATCTTCAGTGTTGGATTATCCATAGACTCAACTTCCTCAAGAAGAAGTTCGGAGAAATTAAGCACAGCTGAAAAAGGATTCCTGATATCATGGGCAATGATGGAGAAAAGCTTGTCTTTGGTAGCATTGGCAGTTTCGAGCTCCCCGGCCTTTTCTTCCAGTTCATGGCTTTGTTTTACAAGCTTAATATTCATATTTCGAAGCTGCCGCTTGCTGCGGTAAACAAAAACTATGGTTACAAGAATTACAACTACCATAATAATCAGCACCAGGGTAATCAGTTGCTGGGTTCGTATGGCTTTGGCTTTCAGCTCATTTTCAGCCATCAATTTAGAGTTTTCTTCTTCAATTTTCCGCACTTCGTAGCGGGTTTCTATTTCATCAAGTTCTTTGTCTCTGGCTACTTTTGATAAGCTATCCCTCAGATTTACCGCTTTTTCTAAAAATCCGAGTGATTCTTTGTAACGACCTTTCTCTTTGCTGATTTTATAATAATTCGTATAAATATTGGCCAATGTTTCATCTGCAGGAAGTTGTTTATATTCATTCAACGCCTCTGATGCGAACTTTTTAGCAACATCGAATTCTTTGAGGCTGATATAAACCAAAGCCAACTGATTCAGCGCATTGGCAAGTGACCTTTGATCCTGATTGTTTCTGAAAACTTCGGCCGACCCAAGATATTTCGAAATTGCTTCGTCCTTTTTACCCGATTGGCGGTAAGCTTCGCCCATTTGAAAAAGGTTATTGCCCAGATACTCCAGAAAACCCAGTTCTTTGTTGATTGCGGCTGCTTTCTCATAATAAAATAGTGCCGAATCAGTAGCAAGGGAATTCAGATAGATATTGCCCAGCTGATGGTAGGCAGCCGATTCAAATTGCCGGTTTCCAATAACCTGAGATGAAGCAACTGAGGTTTTGTATAGTTGAATTGCTTTGCTATATTTACCCATTCTGTCATAAATTCCGCCCAGATTATTGGCAGTGCGGCTGATACCGAAGTGATTCTTTCGCTTATTTTCAATATCATACACTTCCAGGTAAAGCTTCAGAGCCTGATCTTCATCGAGCAACCGCTGGTACAATATCGCGAGGTTATGCAGGTTTCCTGTAATTTCAGCGGTATCGTTCAGACTTCGAAAAATTTCCAAAGCTTCCTTTTGCAGGACAATAGACTCTTTATACCTGTGGGTTTCGCGAAGAATAATGGCTTTTAAGTTTTTTATTTTGGCTTTCTGAAAAGCATTATTGGTTTTTTCAATAAACTCTGATGCTTTATCAATATCAGGCCCTGCCTCAGCCGGCTGTCCCTGAATAATATAAATTGCACCCAGGTTCCGGTGTGCAAGTGCCATGCCTTCATAATAGGTCAATGAGACTGCGAGTTTCAAAGCCTCGTTGGTATATTCAATGGCTTGCTTAGGGTTGTTGAACTTCAGTTCCCAGCCCAACTCATTCAGCAAATCAATTTTACTTTCCCCTTGAAATGCCGGCAAAATCTTTTGAAGACTATCAGCCAATGGGGTGCTCTGAGCATAAATCTCAATAGTAATAAAGGAGAAAAACAGAGTAAAAGCTATTAACCTTAGTATTTTCATGCCATTATGTTTAAGAAACACCTGCTATTTAAGAATACAATTAAAGATTCAAAAATAAGCAATGTATTATAAAATCACCAAAACCGCTAAAAGTAATATGCATAAAAATAAAAAAAGCCGGATTCAGATTATGAACCCGGCTTTTGACAATAGTTGAAAACAGGATTATTCCATTGCCACATCAATGATAACTTCGGTTTCATTAAAAGCCTGCACCATGGTTTTGGCAGCATCTCCGCCAATCATTGCAGCAAAAGCAGGAGCATTCATTCGCGAAATGTAAGTTTTTCCATCGGCCTTTTCATAAACCGAAATACGGCAGGGCAGCATTGGAGTTACATCTCTGTACTCATCTTTTGAAAGAATATTAAAGGCATGAGCAGGGTTACAGAGTTCGATTACCTTTACAGGCAAAACTTCTTTCCCGTTTTTCTTCATGGTTTCCTGCAGGTCATGTACAATGGTCACTTTCCAGCCTTTTTCAGTAATATTGGCGGTAAGTTTGGCAAGGGTTTCGTCAAAACCGAACTTACTTGCACTTTCAATCATTACACCTGCATTTTCCATAACCGGTTTCTGAGCTTTTACGGCTGTTGCTGATACCAGCAGAAGCAGCACAATTATTTTTAAAAATTTCATAATCTGCAATTTAAAGGTGTTTGTTTACTTGTTTTACCAGAAAATCCTTTGGCTTAACACCAACAATCCTGTCAACCTCTTTCCCATCTTTAAACAAAATTATGGTAGGAATTCCTCTTATTCCAAACTGCCGTGAAACCGACTGAAAATGGTCCACATTCAATTTGGCAACAGTGGCGTTGAAATTTTTGTCTTCGGCCAATTCGTTAAGAACCGGACCCATAACTTTGCAGGGCATACACCATTCGGCCCAAAAATCAACCATAACCAAACCTTTTTTAATCTGATTCTGGAAGTTTTTGTCGGTGAGGGTTACAATCTTCTCACTTTCGGGCACTGCTGCCATGTTTTTCATTTTTCGCATGGAATAAATCATGTATGCAGCAAACAGTGCAAGCAGGGAAATTCCTATTATCAATCCGGTTGACATATCAGTGGGTTAAGGTTTCGTGTAATTGTTTGGTTTTTAATTGATGGATGTAATTTGAGGCAGCCAGAGCAGCCACGGTGGCATCACCCACAGCAGTAGTTACCTGCCTGTAACGTTTTACAATGGAATCGCCGGCAGCAAAAACACCGCTGACGTTGGTTGCCATATCGCTGTCAACTACAATTTCATTCCATTGATTCATACTGAGTTTTCCTTTCAGAAACTCAGTATTAGGGACATAGCCAATGAAGATAAACACTCCGTCGGTGCCAAAGTTTTCAATTTCGCCGGTTTTAAGATTTTTTATGTCCACACTTTCGAGTTTGTCGTCTCCATGAAAATGTACAATTGCCGATTCCATAATAAAATGGATTTTTTCATTGGCTTTGGCCTCTTCCACAGCATATTCAAAAGCCTGAAAATGATCAAACTGATGAACAATAGTAACTTTGGTTGCGTATTTGGTGAGCGACACAGCCTCTTCGAGCGCTGAATTGCCACCTCCCACCACAACAATTTCCTTCCCTGTAAAGAAATCGCCATCGCAGGTAGCACAATAAGAAATGCCGCGGCCTTTAAACTGAGCTTCGCCGGGCATATTCAGGGTTCTTGAGCGCCCGCCTGGTGTAAGTATCACAGCATGAGCCGTATAAGTATTTCCATCCGACAGAGAAACACGCTTGATTTCACCTTCAAGTTGTAAATCAACCACCGAAGTATTGGCTTTGATGGAACAGCCGAAGGATTTTGCCTGTTTTTTCATGATGTTGGAGAGCTGATATCCCGAGATACTTTCAACACCAGGATAATTTGCTATTTCGTGGGTAAGTACCATCTGCCCGCCAAGCACTCCATCGCTTACAATGAGGGTTTTGAGCCTGGCACGGGAAAGGTAAATTCCGGCAGTCATTCCGGCCGGGCCTCCACCAATCACTATGGCATCAAAATGAGTATTGTCATTCATTTTTCTTAATATTTTAGTTAAATATCAGCAAAAAGGTGGAAGGATTTACATCGTCTTCCACCCTTATTTAGACTGAAATTCAGAATATTAGCTTACGGTTACAGGAGCAAACTCTTTATCGAGAATAGTCCTGATTTGAGCCGGGCTCTGAATGCTGGAAGTAGCTTTTACCAGTTTGCCGTTTTTGTAATACATGGTAAAAGGAATTCCCATAAAACCACGTACTTCGGGAACATCGCGAATAACATAAGCCTCGGGGTTATCAAACTCCATATCGGCAAATTTTACGTGTTTGTACTCTTCTTCGAGATCTTCCATGATCCCGTAAACAGGTATACACATGGGGCCCATACGGCCACAGCAGATCATTACATTTTCGTTTTCGTTGATCAGCTTCTGATGCTCAGCAGCTGTCATTACATGATGCAGGTTTGTGTAAAGCATGATATTTGTTTTTTGTTTTTGATTACAGATTGATTTGTTTTTGGCATTTTACCGGATGCCGGCGGTTGCAGCATTTTTTCTGAACTAGAGAATCCTGATTTCGTAAGTTAGTTCAAGGGCTTTGCGATATACCGCCGAAACTCCGCAATATCTTTCCTGCGATAGTTCTATGGCTTTGCGAAGCTTATCTTCTTCAAGGCCATCACCGGAGAATTCGTAAATCAGGTGCATGGCTGTGTAATGTTTGGGATGTTCTTCGGTGAGTTCAGCCTCAATCTTAATGTCGAAGGTTTTGGGCTCAATACGCATCTTCTTAAGAATGGAAATTACGTCCATGCCTGTACATCCGGCAAGCGAGGCCAGCATAAGTGCTTTGGGTCTTACACCAGCATTGTTGCCGCCAACCTCAGGAGCTGCGTCCATAATCAGGTGATGATCGCCAACCAGCGCATCAAATTCCATATTACCTTTCCAGGAAGTATTTAAAGTTTGTTTCATGGTTCAAAAAGTTTGATGCCGCAAAATTACACTCACCCTGCTGCCCCTGCAAGAAAAATCGGGTTACAGACGACAAGCCTGCAATTGAGTTTGCTCAACTTTTTGATTGAGGAAAAACCAAAATGTTTATCACATGATAAATCTGTATGCCTCTATCACGCTGTTATACAAATACATGTAATTATATTGCTAGAAGCAACTGGTATAAAAATGGAATTAATTTATTACTCCTTGTCAGGGATAAATAGTAATCTGAAGTTTAGTTTTCCTATTCGCGCTGCAATAAAATAGGCCACAACAAGCAGCGAATCAATAATTCCGGTAAACCAGAATGTTGACGGGAAACCTTCGATAAATAACATTGAGTAATAAAGCAGTACTACATAAAGAATTCTTCCGAAGATCAGGCATCCGATGTTAACTGCATATTTTTTGATATTCGTTGATGAAACAAACTGAATCCAGGCAAAACAAAGGAAAAATGACCCCAGAAATACGGCATAAAAAGGATCGGTGGCAGGAGTATCTATTGTCCGGCCATTCCCAATCAGAAAAAGATATAACAATCCGGCTATGGTATCCCATACTCCACCGATTGCAAAAATAACAGCGAGAGGCTTCAGGTTTTTGACTTTTATATTTTTCAATTTGCTTCTGATTAAAATTACTTTCTGGTTTCAGGCACTGATAAATCTATCCTGATTTGCTCAATCAACTTTTCCCAGTTGTAACCATGTTCAGCAATTAATGAAACTATGGTATGGTTTGAATATGCACTCATAAACTTCTCAATCCCTGCTATCTGAATCAGTTTATGGACAAAGACACCGGCTATGCTGTAGTTTTCCATACCTCTGAAGAATAATACCGGCTCCCCGGTAATCAGTTCTGTTGTCAGGTTGCGATGATTTTTCCTGAAAACTTCCTTATCTCTTTCCCAGGCCTCACTGCTCAAAAAATAATCCGTAGCTTGTCTGAAACCTTCGTCAAAAAAAGCCGAGGGGGCTTTGCCCAGAAAATGCCCGATGATGGTATGCCCGGTTTCGTGTTTAAGTATTTCCATATTCAGGCCGGTGATGTGATTTATATCTCCAAACGATTTTCCGTGTACCTCCGACCAGGCAGGCATGGCAATAAATAAACGCAGCTTGTTCATTGTTCCGTAAAAATAATTTGAAAACCGCGGCAGTTTAGTGGCATCAAAACCAAGGGTATCACATAACTGCCCGACAAACTTATCGTATTCAGCAGCCGTTTTGTAAAATCCAGTTGTATCTGTGATGCTGACCGAGATAAAAAAATCGGCAAATTTATTATGGACAGGGTCGCCGAAGTTTTCCTGCCGCAGTTTGTCCATATCGTTTATCCCGGATGCAGCATCAAATCCGCTATAAACGATGTTGTTTCCACTGAAAACATAAAACTGGTAAGGCCCTGCCATGTATCCCAGATATGCCAATGGCTGATTCTCTCCGTTGCGGCAAGCATAAACCCGGTTGGCTTCACTGTTGATATAATAAAAAGCATCATTATTCCCGTTAAAATGTCTGCCGTTGAATGAAAATCCGGTTTTCTCAATCTGAAATGGGGTCTCTTTCATCCGGTTTCCGGAGAACTTATAACATGGACCGAAAAATTTAAGATGTTTACTGTATTCATCAGGGGTCAGCGTTGACTCATGCCTGAATACATACACTGGTTTTTCTTTCCAGAAAACAAAGTTGCAAATAGCTGTTGAGTCTTCAGGTTTTACTTTGTATCCATCGGGCAACACAACAATTACAGAGTCGGTTTCGTAGAACCTGACCATAAGTTTAACACTGTCGTCCATTGGGACAAAAACCGGCAATTGTGCAGTTGATGGTTTGGAAAAAGCAAGAACAAGCAAGAGGATACCGAGAGAGAAGAGTTTCATGGTTTTGTTATTGTGAGAATTTTACCGCAAAATTACCAGGGGCTGCAAACGTTTAATAACAAAATATGACAGGAGTGCTGTTTAGCCGGCTGAAAGGGTTTTGAGTTGAACTGAGCAGCAGGAATTACCTGATTTTTACAGAATAGAGATTGCCATCTGAGCTTCCAAAATAAATATGGTGGCCGTCTGCAACCGGAGTTGTTAAAATGGAGCCAAGATTGTGTATGGCAGATTCAGACTCAAGATAGTTTTTGCCATACAATTCAAAGTCCTTTCTGAATTTTCCTGAGTCATCAAAAACACTGAAATAATTACGTTTGCTGACCAACGTTGAAAATCGGGTAATAACTTCACCCGTTTCAGGCGTTACTCCTCTCAGAATGCCATCAAAACATCCAAACCATACAAGACCATCGTAGTAAATGGCTGAACCATAAACACGCATGGGTAGTTTGATTTCCCATTTCAGGCTTCCATCTGCTGCTGAAAGGCAAATAAACCGGTGAGAATCGGAAGTGCCTGCGTAAACAAGCCCGTTGTGCACCAGCGGAGTCGCAATTATCCAGCTGCCCTGCTCTTTCAAGTTCCACTTTCCGCGACCTGTTTGTGCATCAATGGCATACATATTGTAATCACGGCTACCAAAAAACAGAACTCCATTTGAAAAGGCTGCAGCCTTCTGAATTTCACCCTTTGGAAACCATGTTTCGCCAATGGTTCGCATTTTCCAAACCAGATTTCCTGTACTTGTTTCAATGGCATAAAAATAGCCCGAAAAATCACCAGCATACAAACGATCGCCATTTACAACCGGGGTGGCATGTATCATATCCGATGCCTGAAATTGCCAGAGAATTGAACCATCTGCTGCATTAACAGCAATAATTCTTCCGTCACTGCAACCTTTATATATTACATTATTTGACAAAACAGGAGAACTCAGATAATAATCCCAGATGTCCAATGCTTTCTCTTTACCTGTATTAATATTCCAGGCCAGTTGTCCGGTTTTGTAGTTGAGTGCATATAAATTACCGCCGGAACTGGCGAAATAAACTAAGTTGCTGTCGGTGGCAGGGTCCGTATTAATGATGCCATTGGTTTTATATTTCCATTTCAGCTTGCCTGAGATTTGATCAAGCGCATAAAAACAACTGTCGTTGCTGCCAAACATTATCAGCCCGGATACAAGAGCAGGACTGCTGTAGATTCTGCCATTGGTTTTGAAAACCCATTCCTGCTGAGGCTGAGAAAAAGCCAGCAAATACATAAAGCCAAAAATGGGTAATAAACAGATTTTTTTCATTTATTAATTGTTAGATGGGTTAAATTTATTCAGAAAACAGCCTGGTTGCATCTGCCTGAAGAACTTTTTTGTGTTTCAGCCGGCATAAGATTTTTTAAAAACCGCGAGTTTCAGGTTTCGATTACCTGTTGTTTGTGCAAGTGTTTTGTGCTTTTTCATCAGTCAATTCCAGCAGAAGACCTCTAAGTGTTGCAATGAATTGATCTATGATTCCCAGATCAATTGTAAGTGCCGGATCCAGTCTTAAAACTTCTGTACCTCGCCTTCTGCCGGTAATGAAACCTTTAAGGATCAGGTTGTTATAAATGGCGTCGGCGCAACTGGTAAATTCAATGGCCAGCATCAGACCCCGGCCACGGACTTCTTTTATGAGCGTTGTCTCTTCCTTCAAAACCAACAAACTTGTCTTCAAATATTCTCCTAAAATTTCGGAGCTCTTAACAAGTTCATTCTCAGAAATTATATCAATTACTTCGCCGGCGATAGCAGCCCCGAGGGCATCATTTTGGTGCGACTGTGAGAAATGAAATCCTTCAAATGCCGGATTGTTTAGTATTTCGTGTGAAACTGCTACAGCACTTACCGGATAACCATTGCCAAGTCCTTTCCCCATGGCAACCAGGCCGGGGTTTACCTGATAATGCTGATATCCAAACCATTTTCCGGTACGGCCTATGCCTGTGGTAACCTCATTGGCAACCACAATACCTCCAGCGGATTTTACCTGATGAACAATCCTGTTGATTAACGAATCTGATGCAAATCTTACCAGTCCGGATGAACTGCCGGGTTCCAGTAAAAAAATGCCGATTTCATGAAAAGGAATTTCCCGGAAAGATTTACAATTTCCCGAACAGCCGTAAACGGGATCATTACATCCGCAGCCAAACCTGTCATAAATAAACCAGGATGAAGGGTCGGGCATTGAAACATCTCCATATGCACCGTTGTAGGAATCAGAAAAAGTTAGTGCAAGTGGCTTTTGACTTACCCTGCGGGCAATGCGCATGGCATACTCCACTGCTTCACTGCCCGATGTCAGAAATTCGCATTTACCACCGGGCATTGAGTTGATCTCCAATATTTTTTTTGAGGTTCTGTCATTCAGAGCGCTGCAATAACAAAAACCAGTATGCATCAGCTTGCCGGCCTGTTCAGAAATCAGTTTTGCAATTCTGGGATTCGAGTGCCCGATGCTGGTACTCCAGACTCCTGATTCCAGATCAACCCATTGATTACCTGAGCTATCTGTAAGGTGACAATTATTGGCCTCAACTATGTTATCAAACTTTAGCTGATGACCTGTTGACCAAATTAGATTTTCCATAAAACGAAGTTTTACGCTTAACAAAGTTACAGTTCTTTAAAATTTAAGTATGCCTTAAAATGCCTGATTAACTCCAACAACACGTGAAATTTGATTCCATTTGGCTTTTTTTGACACTTTCTGGTGAAATGCCTGTCATTCCCTTAAAAAACAAGCCCGTCTGTTCAAAAAATGATTTTCTGAAGAACAGACAGGCTCAATGATAAATTCCAACAAATCAGCTAAAATGCATCCCAGGGCATGTTTGCCTGCAAATTGTTTTAACTGGATTATTTTGCAGCTAACTGGCCAGCTCTGAACCACACACGCGAAGAAATGCGCTGCTCAATTTCTAAGGGCAATGCCGGAATCAACAAATCATTTCCATTAAAAACATACAACTGGTAAGCACCTGCCATTCTCCTTATGTAAGTAAGCGGTTGATTTTCACCATTGCGGCAGGTATAAAGCCTTTTGCCGTTGGAGTGCATGTAGTAAAATGCATGTTCAGGTTTGCTGTACATCTCATCCTTATATGAAAACCCGTTTGCTTCCAGAGTAAAAGGTACATCAATCAGTTCTTTGTTTTTAAACTTGTAACACGGACCGAAAAAGTGCAGATGTCTATTCATGTCCGATGGCTTGAGTGATGATTCATTCCTGAAAATGTAAGCGGGTTTGCGTTTCCAGAATACAAAACTTTTGATTTCTGCTTCGTCTTCACTGCTGATTTTATAGTTGTCGGGGAGTACAACCATAATGGTATCTACATCATAAAAGTCCATCATCTGCCTGATACTTTTATCCATAGTGAGCAGTTCATCATTCTGGGCATTAACATTGGCCGAAATTCCAGCAAAAAGCAGACTAAAAGCGCAAGCTGCAATTTTGAAAAATTTGTTCATTTTTTTTGAGTTTAGTGAGAAATACTAGTTGATTGTGGCAGCAAAACTAATCCGGGTTATTTGTTTGCAGAAATTAAGTATGATGAAAGGGTAATCTTGTACCTTGAACAGAATTTGGTGCAGGTTGAACGGGAATGAACCAGTTCAAAAAAGTTGACATGCGGTAAATTATAATAAAATATATTATAAGCTATTAACAATAGAATTTACCCATATATTATCCATCTTTATAATACGGTTTTTATTCAGATTCTCTTTCACAATGTATTTAATATGGGGATTCTTGTTTTTGACTAAGTCTTCAAACACAGGCTTACCTGCACGGGGATGCGAAACAATCGCCACACTCCAGGCATAACACAAGGCTTTGCGCAATACTTTTTCTGCTTCTGAGAGCTTTGGAGGGAAATTTTCCGGTCTGTTTGTCACTGAAGCAAGGATTTGGAGCACCCTTTCGGAATCGGTTATATCTTTAAGTATCTTAGGTTCGCAAAGACCTGCTGCAACAGCCCGCTGTTCCAGGGGGTTTCCACTAAGCCAGGGAGTAATTTCATCAAGCAGGTGGCTCATTTGTCCAACAGCAGTTTCCTGAATGGCCATTGCTACTGCTTCGCGTATGCGCCAGCTGCGGTGTGATGCATAAGGCCGGATAAACGCAAGCACAGCCGGTATATTTTGTCTGTTTATCTCTGCAAATGACAAAATACCACACATACCTGCAAATTCTTCGGGGCAATTGTATGTATCGGGTTTTAATAACGACAAACATTCTTCAACCTGTTGGGGAAGAGCAACTTTTGCAAACTTATACAGCAACTCAAGATTCCCCCGGGGACCCGGGAGATTGGAATTGGCAAGCAGATATCCGACAGTTATTTCCATTTTTTACTTATAATTTAACTATTCAGCCATTTTTTAAATGCGGCCGAACGGTCAACACTTACAATGGTCTCAAATTCTTCGTCGGCTTTTGGTTTGAGCTCAAGTTTAACCCTGCCTCTGGAGTAGGCCACCATATTCTGTATGGATTCCATGTTAACCGTGTATTTTCGGTTTATCCTGAAAAACTTTTCGGGATCCAGCAGGTTTTCAAGCCGGTCAAGGGTGTATTCCACAGGATAGGAGTTCCCCTGAAAAGTGCGCAAAAAGACACCTTTATCAAGCACAAAAAAATAGGCTACTTCGGTAATCTCAATTTTTCTGATCTTTTCGCCGATCTGAATCATAAACCGCTTTTTATAATCCGGCTCCCGGCCTTGCATATTGGCAAGCAAAGTCTCAAAATCAATGGAAAAGCCTGACCTGAGTGTTTTGAGTTTATTAAGACTATCGGCCAGATCGCTTTTTCTTATAGGTTTGAGCAGGTATGAAATACTGTTCAGCTGAAAAGCTTTGATGGCGTATTGATCATAAGCCGTAGTGAAAATAACCGGTGTATTCACTTGTACCTGCTCAAAGATGCTGAAACTGATTCCATCCGAAAGCTGAATATCCAGGAATATCAGGTCGGCTGTATTTTCCATGAGCCATTTTACCGACTCTTTAATCGAACCGGTTTGACCTGTAATCCGTATTTTAGGATCAATCTCCTTAAGAAGGTGTTCCAGTTTTTCAGCGGCCAGACTTTCGTCTTCAACAATCAGTACATTCATCGTTTTCGGTATTTATCAGTGGCAAACGTGCAAGGTAAAATAAATTTTCTACTTTAAATTCAGGTTCAAGGCTGGTAATGAGAGCGTAACGTTTTACCAGATTTTTTAGCCCCAGCCCGGTTGAAACAGGTGCCGAAATTTTGGGCTGAAGGTTGTTTTTTACTACCAAAAAGTTCTGTTCGCAGCAGATGCTGATATACAGAGGTTTCGATTCATTCACAATGTTGTGTTTGATTGCATTTTCCAGCACCACCTGCAACGACAGCGGCGGAAGAGCCATCTGCAACAAAGCTGAAGGAATATCAACAGAAAAGTGAAGGTTTTCTCCATACCTGATTTGTTGTAAAAACAGGTAAGACTGCATAAATTCCAATTCCTTTTTCAGGCTGGAAACCGGTTGTTCTATGGTTTCAAGCACATAGCGGTACACTTGCGAAAACTCATCAATAAATTGCTGGGCTTTTGTGGTATCCTTGTTTATCAAGCCCGACAATACATTCAGGCTGTTGAACATAAAATGAGGATTAATCTGGCTTTTGAGGACTTCAAATCTGATTTGCGACAATTCTTCTTTCAGCTCTTCAGCCATTTGCCGGGCCCGTTTGCTTTCGATGTAATAAATCCATGCTTCGAGCACAGTAATTATGATGACATTGGCAACAGAATATATCAAAGCATTATTAATGATGACATTGTATAAATTGTCGCTGTATGCTGTTAACCAGTTCGCCCACAAAGTAACCAGTGAGGATACCAGAGATGCTACTGCCACCGCAAAGGTGAGCTGAATGGCAATTCTCAAAGCAATTTGTTTCCCCCATGGATACTTCTTGTTCAGGTATCTGATCAAAAACAGATCGGGATATGAAATCAGGAATCCGGCAATCAGACTGAGCCAGACCCCTCTGATCAGGCGCAATACAAAATGCTCATAACCACTCAATACATAATACCCGCTCAGATGATTGTATGTTATAATGATGAGCTGAGCGCCCAGCGCAATCCCAAAGAGCAGCGAAAAAAGCCTTCTGAAAGGGAAATAACTGTGAATTTGTTGAAAAAACATTCCCGGTATTTTAAATTCAAACCTACATAATTCCTGTCAAATTTTATCTATTAAAACCAAATGATTTAACAGTTAAATCTCAGGAAGAAAAATCATTGAATTTGAGATTATTCCCAATATGCAGTTTCAGCGTTCCCTTGCCATCGCGGCTAATGTATTTGAGTTTCCAGAATCCACGCACAGCCTGAAATGTTTCAGATATGTTGATTTCTCCGGGTTGGTCAAACCATCCGCTGAAAATAACTTCACCAGCAGGATTGATAAGCAGAACTTCCACAACACCAGTTTCAACATACACTTTACCGTTCAGATAAATATTTCCTGCATCCGAATCAACGGCCATGATACTCAGGCCGTTTGATGATTTTTCAATGGAGCAGTCAAAACCGTAGTTTTTGATTTCTTCCTTTTCGCAAGAAGAGAAGCCAAGCAGAAACAGGGTCAACAAAGAGATCAGACAGGTTTTCATAGCGGGTTAGTTTTAAAGGTTTTAAAAGAGATAAAGGGCTGTCTCAAAAGGTTTGTATTGGAGCGGAATTGCAAATTCCGCTCAGCGGAAGCCGGGAATTGAAAAATTCCCGGCATTGATTGTTAAGATTTAGAATTTTTTCAGGATTCCGACCCTGACCGACAAATAATTAAGGTTCATTTCATGATTAATGCCTTCAAAATCAACATCGCGGCTAAGTGAGTTGAATTTCACACCAGGAGTGAGGCTCCAGTT
>JANJXJ010000214.1 GCA_024709105.1 Lentimicrobium sp.
TGCAACCTACCTGTGGAACACCGGCGACACCATGCCCGAAATCACCGTAAACACCGAAGGGCTCTACACCCTTCAACTCACCACACACAACTTGTGCGCGGGAGCTGATTCCACCTACCTCAAAATGCTGGAAGCCGAATCACCGTTTCTCGTCCCCAACGCCTTCACCCCCAACGGCGACGGACTGAACGACACCTTCCGGCCAGTAGTTGATTACGAAAGGGTGCGTATGTTTAGCATGTTGATCTACAACCGCTGGGGGCAACTGATCTTCGAAACCACCAACCCTGCAGAGGGTTGGGATGGGAAGGATGCACCGGCGGGATTTTATAGCTGGGTGATCAGTTATTCGGATATAAAGGAGAAGGTTTATCAGACAAAAGGAATAGTAACATTGATCAAATAGCTCATGATTCAATTAACCAATTAAATACATTCAAATGTTTTATCCCGCTTCGGCTTTGGGTAAAAGAATCTGTTGTGAGTAAATACTTCGGGTAGTTATCGTTGATTTTTTCCAATGCCCCAAACTCCCGTTCTGTGGTGCTTTCATTTGTCATTTGCCATGCCACCTGATAGTATTCAATTTCACCTGTCGCATTTTTGCACACAAAGTCCACCTCAGTATTTCGGGCAGTGCCAGACCAAACTTTTTTGCTTCTCCTCAATAATTCCAGATAAACAATATTTTCAAGAATATGACCTCTGTCGGATATCCGATCTTTGCCAACCAAAACATTTAGCAAACCTACATCAACCAAATAGTATTTTTCTAGTGTAGCCAATTGTTTTCTGCCTTTCAAATCGAAGCGGTTAACTTTGTAAAACACAAAACTTTCCACTAAATATTCCAGATACTTTTCCACTGTAGCATGATGGGTGCTTTGCCCGTCATGCTTGAGTGTTTTTGAAATATTGCCCGGTGAAAGTGAGTTTCCTATATTCGAAGCAACAAATTTGACAATGTTTGAAAAAGCACGCTTATCATTTATCTGATGTCGTTGTGTAATGTCTTTTTCGATAATTGTGGTATATACGGCCTCAAGATATTCGTAAATCTTGTCGAAACCACTTTCACGCAGTTCAATTCCCTTTGGCAAAGAGGTTTCGTTAACATAATCAAAAAAAAGTGCTTCGTAATTGAGATATTTGTTGGTCGTATCAATCTTTCGCACTATTAAATATTCTTTGAATGAAAATGGCAATATTGATATTTCTATGTAACGACCGCTAAGCAAGGTAGCTAATTCGCTGCTCAGCAAAAAAGCATTTGAGCCCGTAATGTAAACATCAGTATTTTCAGTTGCAAAAAGCCCGTCAACTAATTTTTCAAAAAGTGGTATATTTTGCACTTCGTCCAAAAAAATATAATTGGTTCTATCGGTCTGAATTCGATTTTTTATTTCGAAGTAAATATCACTCCACGTTTTGTTTAAATAATTTTCTGGTAATTCAAAATTGTAAAACTGTATTTGTTGTTGGCCAATCCCTTGTTTTTTCAGGTGTTCGCGGTAAAGTTCAAGCAGTGTACTTTTACCTGATCTGCGCAGGCCACTGACGACCTTTATGAGATCTTTATCTTTGTAGGACAAAAGTTTGTCAACGTATTCCTTACGATTTATGTATTTACCCATAGGTGCGAAGATACAAAATAAATTATCAAAACTATCAAAAAATGCAAGTTTTGATAAAATAGAGAATTTCTATCTCCAAGGTTGAGAGCTTTGGAAGAAGGTTGTGAAGATGAGGGGGAGTGTGATGCTGGTAAAGTAGCACCTCTCCCTTGCAACACCTCACCCTGCCCTCTCCTCTGGTGCCTAAGCATTTGTCGAAGGCAAGGTGAGGGTTCCGGCATCCTGCGCTATCGGTCATTTGTGCTTATAAGATATTAATTTATAAAATTTTAGCAGGATCTGACACCATCTCCTTGAGGAAAGGGTTGGGGTGATGTGATTGGAAGCGGCGGAGGTTTAGCTGGGCGACCAGTTACCATGCCCACTACCCTGGTTCAAAAGCCGGTTGATGACATTTTCTGTCCTGATGACCTGAAAATCAGGCAGGCTTTTATAAACCATGGGGTGTGCAGGAAGGTTGAGCGAAAAGTAAAAATCAATCCAGGAATGATTTAACATAATCAGCCATAAATAACGGCAGATTAATCAACCCTTCTTCTTTCTTTAAATTCCGCAGTGAAAATCTTATGCTGATTTCCGGGTTGTACTTTTCACGGTAAACCGACAATGACCTGCTTTTAATATTCTGATCTGATTTTACCTCGATAGGGATAATCGTATTTTCAAACTGAACAATGAAATCAACTTCAGCTTCATTTCCTGACCTCCAATAATATGGCATTGATTTAAATTGTTTAATAATTGAATTGAGTACGAAATTTTCAGTTAGTGAACCTTTAAACTCCGTAAAAAGCCGGTTACCTTCTGAAATAGCGACCGGATCAAGCAATGAAAGCCTTCGCAGAACAGCTGTATCAGAAAGATATATCTTAAATGCTGTCAGATCTTCATAAGCTTTTAAGGGTAGTCCCGGTTTCATAATCCGGTGAATCTTATAAACAAGTCCTGCATTTACCAACCAGGTAAGTGCATCCTCATATTCTCTGGCTCTTGCTCCCGGTTTAACCGTCTGATAAAGAAATTTCTTATTCTCCCTTGATAATTGTGACGGAAGTGAGGACCAGACATAATTGACCCGAACAACATCTCTGGTATCTATATGTTTTGAAAAATCAAGAGAATATGCATTTATTATATTCTGAAGTATACGCTGGCAAAGTTGTGTGTCACGATTTCCCAGCAATGCAGCAACCGCTTCCGGCATTCCGCCTGAAATGAAATATAGTTTAAGTTTATCGGTCAATTTACTGAAGAAAATCTCAGGAATGGGTTCAATTTTCTGCAGGCTGTTGAGATAATCATACATAGCAACATCGGCGACTGATAGGAATTCTTTAAATGTAAGTGGGTACATTTCAAGAAATTCAACATTACCGACAGGAAAAGAGGACCCGCGACTTAGTGCTACACCTAACAGCGATCCTGCACCAGCAATTACATATTCAGGATGCTCTTCATTAAAATATTTAAGTGAATTAAGCGCAGCATTACATTCCTGTATTTCATCAAAGATAATCAGGGTAATTCCCGGAAGTATTGGCCTTCCATTAATTATCGAAAGAAATTCAATTATCCTGACCGGATCTTTCGTTTTTTCAAAAAAGTCCTTTATCTCTGTTTGCAGGTCAAAATTGAAGTAAGCAGTGTTTTCAAAAAATTGTTCCCCGAAATGTTTTAATATCCAGGTTTTCCCAACCTGCCGGGCTCCTTGTAGAATAAGAGGCTTCCTGCCGGGGTTGTCTTTCCAAACCTTTAAATCGTTTAGTATTTCCCTTCCTATTTTCATAGTTTCACACTTTAAGTGACATTTATGTGATTTTTATCACATATTTTACACTAATTATGTGCAAAGATAAGAAAGTTTCCCTCTAATTCAGAAGGAGTTAAAACTGTTGATGCAACTTAATTTTCTCTTTGGCTTATTCCTGCTCTGTAAAGAGGCAACAAGAAAGTATAGACCATCAGTACTTTCTGCTTATTAAGAAACTAATTTATAATTTTAGCAGTATGTCACTCCCTCTCCTTCATGCAAGGGCTGGGGCGAGGTGAATTGAAGCAGCATGCATTTTATTGTCGGTTAGTGAGTTATCCTGATTTAATAGCAAAGTTTAAAACTCTATAACTGAGCACAATGTCAATCACAGCCCCTGCTATATCATTCTCCTCTTAAATATTTTAGGGAACCGGATGGTTGCGAAACAGACAACAATAAATTTATAAAAAACCAATCATTACAATGTTGATGCAAACGTTTGAATTAGTAATTTTGTAATGTAAAACGGGCATTTATCATGCATACAGAAGATTTTAACTTTAATAATACTGAAATTGCCTTTAAGGCCAAAAGCAATCATGATCTGAAGCGTGCTTTACTGCTATTCAGGGTATTGTCGGCTTCATGGTTGGTTAAAGTATCCACATCGCTCACCAACCTCGCCCTCAAGCTGAACCTGCCTGTGAACTGGATAATTAAGCCAACCATTTACAGGCATTTTGTGGGTGGTGAGAGCATTGAAGAGTGCCTTCCGGTGGTGAGTAAACTTTCGGAATATGGAGTAAAAGCCATCCTTGATTATTCTGTAGAAGGTGGCAACGACGAAAAAAGCATACAGGCAACGCTCCATGAAACTTTAAAATCTATCAGAAATGCAGCTGGCAAACCCGAAATCCCCTTTGCTGTTTTTAAGCCCACTGCTTTTGCTAATCACCAGTTATTTGAAAATGCCGACCCTATCAAGCCGCTTGAAGGCGAAATGGAGAAAGAATTTTACAGGTTCAGATCCAGAATAAACGTACTCTGCAACGAAGCTTTCAAATACAATGTACCTTTAATGGTTGATGCCGAGGACAGCTGGTATCAGCATCTGGTTGATGATACTGTTGAGGAGATGATGAAACGCTACAACCGCGAAAAGGCCATAGTCTTCAACACCTTGCAGATGTATCGCACCGACCGCCTCGAATTTTTGAAGCGAAGCATTGAAAATGCCAGAGAAGGAAACTATTTTCTGGGTGTTAAGTTTGTACGCGGGGCTTACATGGAAAAAGAAAGGCAAAGAGCCGAAGAAAAAGGCTACCCCTCCCCCATTCAACCCAACAAAGCGGCCACCGACAATGCATTTGACGAAGCCATCAGTATTTCATTACAAAATGCCGATGTTGTAAGCATATTTTGTGGTTCGCACAACGAAAAAAGCAATCAGCTTTTTGCAGAAGCCATTCTCGCCGGAAATTTCAGCCGTACCGATTCAAGATTCTGGTTTTCTCAACTTTACGGCATGAGCGACCACATCAGCTTTAACCTTGCCCATGCAGGGTTTAATGTTACCAAATACATTCCTTATGGACCAGTTAAATCGGTAATGCCTTACCTTTTCAGGCGTGCTGAAGAAAATACCTCGGTTGCCGGCCAAACCAGCCGCGAGCTTATGCTTCTGCGCCGGGAAATGAAACGCAGGAAGTAGATTCTTCTCCTATCTTAAAGCACTTATTAATCAGGGAGTTATTGCTCTCCTGTGAGTGCTTTATTTTAATTCCTGATTCTGGTTTCTGCAAACAGCGCATTTCAGAAGATATATATCACAAATACCTGGAGTGACTCACTTAAAAAACAATCCGGTTCATTTAAAAACAAACCATAATAGCCAATAATTAAACCTAATGCGATTCGCACAAACAACAAAACACTGATATTCTGATTATTACAAGATATAATTGATGCATCGCCTGCTTCCATAACAATAAAAACCTGTTAAAACCTGAAAATTATCTCACCATTCATCCTGCGAATAAACTGATTCATCGGCATAAAAAGCTTGTCCACCGATTTTGATTTAGCCATTCATTAAGGCCGCCATATTTTTGCCTCATGGTTCAGCAAAAACACACAGGCATGAAAAAGTTTCACTCATTCACAACTGTTCTTATTTTGATACTGGCACTTTTGTTTACCCTTCTGGGCATGGGAGCAGAATCAGCTCAGGAAAGTGTCATTTTTAAAAGCAATCCTGAAAATGTGCAGGCTTACATCGGGCCTCAGCTCAGTTACGGCCTTTTAAAAAATAAACCGTCTTTTTTCAAAGGAGGCAACGGAGGCTTGATATTCAGAAATAAATTTTATGCCGGAGTGTTTGCCGAAACGCTCGCTTCCAACCATTCCTCAGAAAAGCTGTCTGTAATAAGGCAAGACAACCGCACCAAAAACTACAGCAACCTGAAAACCAATTTTGGATACGCCGGAATCATGATCGGATACATTTATAACACAGGAAAAACCACCCATTTACGACTCGGAGCCGGAGTTGGCCTGGGAAGTATCAGCCTGTCAGAAAATGATTTAAGGCTCGATTTCCGCGAAAACATTATCAACGACGGAGTGTTTTTATTACATCCAAAAGCAGAACTTGGCTTTAATCTTTTTAGAAATATCAGATCTGCAATCGGGGTCGGATACCGCTGGGTAACAGGTGCCAACAGCGCCTATCGCAAACCCGACGGAAGCAAAGGACATTACTTCAATAACATTGATTTTTCAGGTCCGGTGATAAGTCTGAGCCTGAATATTGGAAATTTTAACTCGTAAAAACCATTACCACTGCCACAAACTGCAAGTAAAATGAAAAAACTACACATTCTTCTCCTGCTCATTAACCTGGCATTTTTTTCTGCTGTTTTTGCCGATAGTCCCGAAAATACCGAAGGCAAAAGGTTCACCATCAGCGGCAACATCCGCGACAGCGAAACCGGTGAAGAACTCATAGGAGCAACGTTCTATGTAAAGGAACTCAAAACCGGTACGGTTGCCAATCAATATGGATTCTATTCAATAAGCCTTATCCCGGGTGAATATAAAATTGTAATTTCGTTTGTTGGTTACCAGCCGTTCGAAAAAACCATCTCGCTGCGCGAAAACATTACTTTGAACGCCGAACTAAATCCTGTAAAACAATTGCTTCGCGAGGTGGTGATAACAGGACAGAAACCCGACGACAACATTCGCAAAGCCGAAATGAGTGTGGTGCGGATGGATATAAAAACCATCAACCGCATTCCGGCACTTATGGGCGAAGTGGATGTAATAAAAGCCATTCAGCTGCTTCCGGGGGTTCAATCTACGGCCGAAGGTTCATCAGGTTTTAGTGTAAGAGGTGGCAGCCCCGACCAGAATCTCATTCTGCTCGACGAGGCCATAGTTTACAATGCTTCGCATTTGCTCGGTTTTTTCTCGGTTTTTAACAACGACGCGATCAAAGATGTGGCTTTGTACAAGGGCGATATTCCTGCTTCATACGGAGGCCGCCTCTCCTCGCTGCTCGACATCCGCATGAAAGACGGAAACCAGAAAAAGTTTGCTGCTACCGGCGGCATTGGCACCATCTCCAGCAGATTAACGCTGGAAGGCCCGGTAATCGAAGACCAGACTTCTTTCCTCCTTGCCGGAAGAAGAACCTACGTTGATATTTTCCTGCCTTTTGCAAAAAACAAGGACATCAGAGACAATGTGCTCTACTTCTATGATTTGAATGCAAAAATTAACCATAAAATCAACGACCGGAACCGCATTTTCCTTTCGGGATATTTCGGCCGTGATGTTTTCAGCAATGATTTTGCCCGCATGAGTCTGGGAAATCAAACCGGTACCTTCAGATGGAATCATCTGTTTTCGCAGCGGATTTTTTCCAACTTTACCCTCATTCACAGTCAGTATGATTATGAACTGGGCACACCCGAGGGAAATGCCAATTCATTCATCTGGAAATCCATGCTGCAGAACCAAAGCATGAAAGGAGATTTTACCTGGTATGCAACTCCCGAAAACACTGTAAGGTTTGGAGTAATGGGCATCAGGCACACCTTTGACCCAGGCAAGGCCAATGGAACAGGCAAAGAGAGTCTTTTCACCGAATATAAATTACCCCGCAATTTTGCCATGGAGTATGGCGCTTATTTGAGCAACGAGCAAAAAATAAGTGAAAAGCTTACCCTGAAGTATGGCATAAGACTTTCTCTGTTCCAGAATACAGGTCCTGCTACCATCTACAACTACGACAACGATTACAATGCTTATGATTCGGTGAAATACGAGAAAGGCAAAATCATCAACACCTACTGGGCACCCGAACCACGGATAGGCCTGAACTATGTAATCAACGACAGGTCCTCGATAAAATCGAGTTACTCCAGAACAGTACAATATATACATCTGGCCCAAAATTCTACCGCCGGCACACCGCTTGATTTGTGGTTTCCCAGCAGCCCCAACGTAAAACCTCAGAAAGCCGATCAGTTTGCTTTGGGATATTTCAGGAATTTCAAAGAAAACACCTTCGAAACATCAGCTGAAGTATATTACAAAAACATGTACGATGTAATTGACTTTAAAGACAATGCCGAACTGCTGCTGAACCCCAAACTTGAAGGCGAATTGCGCACCGGAAAAGGCTGGTCATACGGACTGGAGCTTATGGTAAAGAAAACCGATGGCAAGTTAAACGGCTGGGTGAGTTATACCCTTTCAACCACACGAAGAAAGGTAGAGGGCATCAACAATGGCGAAAGTTACAGAGCACCCTACGAAAAACCTCATAACATTTCGGTTGTGCTGAATTATGAATTTACCGAAAGGGCAGTGCTCTCAGCAAACTGGGTGTACGCAACCGGCAGCCCGGTTACCTTTCCAACAGGAAGAGCCATTATCGGCAATGTGATTGTACCTGTTTACAGCGACCGCAATTCATACCGACTACCCGATTACCATAGGTTAGACTTATCGTTTACCTTAAAAAACAAAGTTAAAGAAGGACGCAAATGGGAAGGTGAATGGAATTTTTCAGTTTACAATGCTTATGGACGTAAAAATGCATGGGCCATCAACTTCGAGCAAGACCCCGACAATCCATATGAAACCTACGCTGAAAAGACATACCTGTTCAGCATAATCCCTTCAGTTACCTATAACTTTAAATTTTAAAACTACTCAACTATGAAAACCACTCGCATAACTTCCGCATTCAAAGGACTGATTGCCATACTGGCAATAACTGCAGGTACAACTTCCTGTACTGAAAAGATTGACATTGAACTGGACGAAGGGTACACCCGCCTGGTAGTTGAAGGCATAGTTACCGACGATACTGCAGGTAACATAGTAACGCTGGCAAAAACCACCAGTTACTTTTATTCTGAAGTACCTCCTGCTGTAAGCGGTGCTCAGGTGAGTGTTTTTGACGGAGAACAAACCATTTCCTTCAGCGAAACAGAGCCCGGAGTTTATACCGCACCCGAAGGATTCAGAGGGCAGCCCGGATTAACCTATACACTTAATATTCTGCTTGCAGAAGAAATTGGCGGTTACAGGGAATATTCTGCAGCTTCCTATTTGAATCAGCCTATGATTATGGATTCCATTCAGTCAGTTTTCAGGGACGATTGGGGAAAAGATGGCTTTTACGAAATTAAATGTTATGCTCAGGACCCCACAACCACAGACTTTTACATGTTCAAGGTGCTGAAAAACGGGCAATTGATGACAGACTCGCTCAATCTGGTATTTGTTACCGACGACAGATTCTATAATGGCAATTACACCAATGGTATTGGCATTGGTTATCTGAATCAATCTTACGAAAAATATAAGGTGGAGGCAGGTGACATACTTTCGGTCAAGAGTTCCAGAATTACTGAAGAATACTTCAGGTTTGTAACCCAGCTTCAAATTCAGTCGGGTTATCAGAGCCCGCTTTTCAGTGGACCTCCTGCCAATATTAAAGGGAATATAAACCATGGCGCCATCGGCTTTTTTGCAGCCTATCCGGTAACATATTCACACTCAGTAGCGCCCGCAAAATAGACGGAAAACCGTGATTTCAAAAAATTAAAAAAGTGTTAAAAAAGCCTTGTCAAACAACAAAAGCAGAAACACTGCGTTAATTATGCAAACGATTGCGGAAATCACTTGAGTATTCACCTTTTAAACTGTTTTGGCCATGCTTGAGTACACTAAAACCATTTTGCAGAAAGTTAGTTTTAATCGTGAACTGTTCCGTAAAGAGCTGCTTAAATCCAGACGCTGGCTCAGGCGCGAAGAACTTATATTATTGCAAGCCTGGTGTCTGGTTACTTTTAACGACCAATACAGCGATGTGCTGCGCGAAGTATTTAACAATATTACCCGTTAACGGGACTTTTTTGGTGTTAATGTGAAAGGCCCTCTCCGGGCCTTTTTTATTATCCTCAGCTTATGTCTGATTAAATCAACATCCGTTTGGGAGTTCGGCCATAAACACTTCCATAAAAACTAAGTTCTGCAAAACTTTCATCGCGATAACATTCTATCTTTGGCAAAAAATAAAAGGTCATGACAGAACATCATCAATGGCATATTGACACACTTGCAGAAAAAGTTGTTCAAAACCTTATCAAACATTCATTCAAAGCAGTTTATTTTCGCACAGCTGAAGAAGCATCAGCATACATTGCCAAAAGCTTCTCCCCTGGCCTTAAAGTGGCGTTTGGCGGTTCTTTAACTGCCCGGCAGCTGGGGCTGAGAGAACTTGCCGCTAAAGCCGGTGCCGAACTTATTGACCATGGAATAGCCGGCATCACCGAGCAGGAGCGCCTTGAAATTATGCGCCATGAATTAAGCAGCGATTTGTTCATCAGCAGCACCAACGCGCTAACTATTGAAGGGAGCCTGGTCAATGCTGATGGATACGGAAACCGGGTAGCTGCCATGATTTTCGGGCCTAAAAAAGTGATTATCGTTGCCGGAATCAATAAAATTGTGGCCGATGAAGAGGCTGCCTTTGTCAGAATTAAAAATCTGGCCGCACCCATTAATATGAAAAGGCTTAACCGAAATACGCCCTGCACTGTTGACGGGCTCTGCCATGATTGTAATTCTTCCGATCGCGGATGCCGGGCATACACCATTTTGCGCCGCCGCCCCCAGCACACCCCTTCCGAAGTGATTATAATCGGCGAAAATCTGGGGATGTAACAATTTCATGAAAAATACATAAAGAAAAATCGAATTTGCATATCATTGATTATGTGATATTTACAATCTGACATGAATCTACTCTCAAATATTTTGAAAAAAACTTGCAATCATTAAAATTGCTTCCTTACTTTTGAACTTTCGTTTAAAGTATCAGTCATGGAATTAACAGTCTTGAATGCCATATCTCCCGTTGACGGAAGGTACAGAAAACAGGTGGAAGGCCTGGCCTATTTCTTTTCAGAAGCAGCCCTCATTAATTACAGGGTTTATGTTGAGGTTGAATATTTTATAGCCTTATGTCAGATACCTCTGCCACAATTAAAGGATGTCACCAATCAAGACTTCGACAACCTGCGTGCGCTCTGCCGTGACTTTACTTTTACTGATGCTGCCGAAGTAAAAGAGATAGAAAGCATTACAAACCACGATGTTAAGGCTGTAGAATACTATCTGAAGAAGAAATTCGACAAAATGGGACTTGCCAAATACAAGGAATTTCTTCATTTCGGCCTTACTTCGCAGGACATCAACAATACCGCAGGTCCTTATGCGCTGAGGCTTGCCATGGAAGACATTATGCTTCCAATACTCGAGGAACTTATCAAAAAGCTGAACGACAAAGCCAAAGCCTGGAAAAATGTTCCCATGCTTGCCCGCACTCACGGCCAGCCTGCATCTCCAACCACTGTTGGCAAAGAAATCTATGTTTTTGTTGAAAGACTGAAACAGCAGCTTAAACAGTTGAAATCCATTCCTTTTACTGCTAAGTTTGGAGGCGCAACCGGTAACTTCAATGCTCATTATGCAGCTTTTCCCGAAGTTGACTGGATTGCTTTTGCCGACAAATTTACACGTGAGCACCTGAGCCTTGAAAGGCAGAAAGTAACCACACAAATAGAACATTACGATAATCTGGCTGCACTTTTTGATGCATTTAAGAGAATTAACACCATACTCATTGACCTGAGCCGCGATATATGGGCTTATGTGAGCATGGATTATTTCAAACAGAAGATCAAAGCGGGCGAAGTGGGTTCATCAGCCATGCCTCATAAGGTTAACCCCATTGACTTTGAAAATGCTGAAGGCAATCTGGGTATTGCCAATGCCCTGTTTGAACATTTATCAGCAAAACTGCCTGTTTCGAGGCTGCAGCGAGACCTTACCGATTCAACAGTTACCAGAAACATCGGCATACCGGCAGCTCACTCAATTATCGCAATCAAATCCCTGATTAAAGGTCTGGCCAAGTTAGTGCTGAATGAAGAAAAAATTTCTCAGGATCTCGATAACAACTGGGCAGTTGTAGCTGAAGCTATTCAAACTATTCTGAGGCGCGAAGGATACCCCAAGCCCTACGAAGCCCTCAAAAACCTTACCCGCACCAATACCCGCATTACTGCAGAAGTTATCTACAGTTTTATTGAGAAACTCAATGTTAGTGAAAAGGTTAAAAAAGAGCTGAAAGCACTAAGTCCCCACAACTACACCGGGCATAACGGTTTTTAGTGCGGGTTGGCTTTTAATGAAATGCTGCTATCAGCAGGTCGATGTCCTTGTGCGGCAGATGAAAATGTTCACTGATGTAGCGGTTGGTGGAGATGCCATTATACAGGTAAACTCCGTTTCTCACACCGGTATCTGTACGCAGAATATTGTTTATTCCGCCTTCTTCACCGATTTTAAGCAGAATAGGAGCCAGCAGGTTACTCAGAGCTCTTGAAGCAGTGCGGGGAACACGCGAAGCAATATTTGGTACACAATAATGCGTAACACCATATTTCTCGAAAACCGGGTTTTTGTGATTGGTAATTTCGGAGGTTTCAAAACACCCTCCCTGGTCAATGCTTACATCAATAATTATTGCACCGCCTTTCATTTGCTGAACCATTGCTTCGGTAACACAAACCGGCGACAGTCCTCCCTGTGGCCTGACGGCACCTATGGCTACATCAGCGGTTCTGAGGGCATCAAGTATGGGTTTGGGCTGCATTATGGACGTAAAAATGCGGGCTCCCAGATTATTTTGTAAGCGGCGCAGCCGGTAAACGGAGCTATCAAACACCTTAACCAATGCTCCCATTCCCATGGCTGCACGTGTAGCAAATTCCCCAACTGTTCCGGCGCCAAGAATCACAACTTCGGTGGGAGAAATTCCACTTAACCCGCCAAACATTAGTCCGCGGCCATAATCGGGATGACTTAAGTATTCAGCAGCTATCAAAATGGAAGTGTTTCCGGCAATTTCTGACATTGCCCTGATTACCGGGAAGTTTCCATCCCTGTCCTTCATGTATTCATAAGAAAGAGCAGTTATTCGCTTGGCAGATAACTTTCTGAAATGGGTGTCGGTAAGTCCGGCAAGGTTAAGCGAAGAAAGCAGCACCTGTTTGCCGCGCATCATATCAATTTCAGCCGGAGTGGGAGGTGATACTTTAATAATAACATCACACTGAAATACTGTTGCAGATTCCATGGCAATTTCAGCGCCAGCTTCGCTGTATTGGGCATCGGCATAATGCGCTGCAATACCGGCCTGAGTTTCAACAACCACCTTATGTCCGGCATTTACCAAAAGCGCTACCGCATCGGGTACCAGCGAAATTCTGTTTTCGAGCCAGGCCGTTTCTTTGGGTACTCCCAGGCTGAGTCTGCAAGCCTGACTGGGCACCTCAAGACGCTCTTCCTGAGGCATCAACCCTGAAGAATGTGAAGGATAAACGTAATAATTACTCTGCTCCTGCATTGTAGCCCCCGATTTGATTTTCGAATTGCTAATATAAGCAAAAAATCAAAACGGCAGATTTCTTTTCAGGTAAATGTAAAAAACCGGCACTCACTATCGGGATCCACTGTAATTTCCATAAAAACAGTGCCTTCGGGCAACAGATTACCAGCCAGCAAGGGCCATTCAATCAGGCAGTAAGCATCGCTGTACAAATACTCTTCAAAGCCGATATCAAGCAGCTCTGCCGGAGATTTTATCCTGTAAAGGTCAAAATGAAAAACAGGATCATTATTAATAGTGCGATACTCATTAACAATTGAAAAAGTCGGGCTGTTTACAACGTCTTCAACCCCCAGTACCCGGCAAAATGATTGTATAAAAGTGGTTTTTCCTGCGCCCATTGACCCCAAAAGACCAAAAATACGATTTTCCGGATACTTTTCCAGTACCACTTTTGCAACAGCATCCAACTCCTCCAGCGAATTACAGACAATCTTTTCCGGCTTCATGAACACTTATTTTGGAATGAGGGTAATAAATGGAACCATCATTTCTTCCATCGAAATTCCTCCGTGCTGGAATGTGTTCCGGTAGTAATTCACGTAGTAATTGTAGTTGTTTGGATAAGCAAAGAAGTCGTTTCCTCGGCAAAAAACATAGTTACTGCTGACATTGGTTCGCGGAAGAAATGCTTCTGCAGGATTTTTTACTTCAAAAACCTCTTTGCGGTTATAACTCAAGCTTTTACCGGTTTTATAACGCAGGTTGGTATTGGTTGCTTTGTCGCCAACAATTTTAACTGGCCCATCAACCTTTACAGAACCATGGTCGGTGGTAATGATGGTTTTTATTTTGCGTTCAGATAAAAACTTAAGAATATCATATAATGGAGAATGTTCAAACCAAGACAGGGTAATTGACCTGTAAGCAGCCTCATCATCAGCCAGTTCGCGGATAACTTCCATTTCAGTACGGGCATGTGACAACATATCCACAAAGTTGTAAACCACAACATTCAGTGGATTTCCGGCAAGATTAGGCAAAGTTTCAACCAGTTTACGCCCTGCATTCAGATTCAGAATTTTATGATAGGAATACTTTACATCCTTTCCGAATCTTTTGAGGAGTTCGCCCAGTAATTCGCCTTCAAATTGATTTTTAGTCCCTTCGTCATCTTCATTAACCCAGTATTTGGGATATTTCTTTTCGATTTCAGTAGGCATAAGTCCCGAAAACAGGGCATTGCGCGCATACTGAGTGGTTGTGGGCAAAATGGCATAATAGATTTCATCAGATTCAACCCTGAACAATTCTTCGATTAATGGTTGCAATATTTTCCATTGATCATATCTGAGGTTATCTATAAGTACCAGAAAAACCTGAGAATTATCAGTAAGCTGAGGCAACACCTTCTCTCTCAACAAAGTATGCGACATTACAGGCCTTTGCTGCGATTTTCCATTTACCCAGTCGAGATAATTATTTTCAACATATCTGCTGAACACCTGCCCTGCCTCATCTTTCTGCATTTTCAAAATGTCAAGAATACCAGGATCTTGTGAGCGTTCCAGTTCCAGCTCCCAGAAAACCAGTTTACGGTAGATGGCCGTCCATTCATCAAAGTTTAAACGGTTACTGATTTCCATACCAATATTTCTGAATTGCTGCTGGTGTGAAAATGCAGTTTTTTCGCTGATCAGCTTTTTATTTTCCAGATTTTTCTTCAAACTGAGCAAAATCTGATTCGGATTTACAGGCTTAATGAGGTAATCGGAAATCTTGGAGCCAATAGCATCTTCCATAATGGCCTCCTCCTCACTCTTGGTAATCATAACCACAGGCAGGTTCGGAAAAAGATTCTTGATCTGAATCAGGGTTTCAATACCCGACAATCCCGGCATTTGTTCATCCAGAAAAACAATATTGAAGGGCCTGGTTTTCAGAATCTCGATGGCTTCCACTCCGTTGTTTGAAGTGTAAACATCATAACCTTTGTCTTTCAGGAAAAGAATATGCGGCTTGAGCAGGTCAATTTCATCATCGGCCCAGAGTATTGCAATTTTGTCCATAATATTCGTTGTCAGATTATAAGAAAAAAGTGAAGGGCAAATAGTCTACCTTTGCACTTCAATGGTCTAAGCAATAATGAAACAATGTTGTAATTATTTCATTATGCTGCAAAATTTAACATTTTTTCGCTAAACAAAGATACGGCAAATCGTGAGTCGGATTTCAGCAAACAAACGAAAAATCATCAACGACCCGGTGCATGGGTTTATTACGATTAATGGCAATCTGCTGCTTGGCCTTGTTGAGCACCCATTGATGCAGCGCCTGAGGCGAATCAGGCAGCTGGGATTAACCTCATATGTATATCCCGGAGCTCTGCATACCCGGTTTCACCATGCACTCGGAGCCATGCACCTGATGCAGGAAGCACTGGATACGCTCCGGCTCAAAGGTATTGAGATTAGTGATAAAGAAGCAGAAGCAACTCTTGCCGCCATTCTTATGCATGATATTGGCCACGGGCCCTATTCTCATGCGCTTGAGCACAGTTTGGTAAATGGCTGCAGCCATGAAGATATCTCGCTTATCTTCATGCAGATACTCAATAAGGAAAACGAGGGGAAGCTGAGCAAAGCCATTGAAATATTTTCAGGGACTTACCATAAAAAATTTCTTCACCAGCTGGTTTCAGGGCAACTCGACACCGACCGGCTCGACTACCTGAAAAGAGACAGCTTTTTCACCGGAGTATCTGAAGGAGTGATCAATACAGAACGAATCATCAAAATGCTTACTGTACATGATGATGAACTTGTGGTAGAAGATAAGGGTATATATTCCATTGAGAAATTTATTGTTGCCCGCCGGTTGATGTACTGGCAGGTATATTATCATAAAACTGTGGTTGCAGCAGAAAACATGCTTATTAATTTGCTGAAAAGAGCCAAAGAACTCATTTCAGAAGGCATACAGGTTTTTGCTACTCCTGCACTTGATTTCTTTTTGCGAAATAATTTCGGTGCAGAAGATTTCAGAAACAAGCCCGAAGTATCAGAAAAGTTTGCACTACTTGACGATTACGACATCATGGCCTCGCTGAAGGTTTGGATAAACCACAGCGATACTGTACTCGCTTTTTTGAGTAACTCTTTATTAAAGAGAAAGTTATTCAGGATCATAATCCGAAACGATGCTTTTCAGCAAAATGAAATTGATGCAGTTAAGCAAGCCATAAAAGCAGAATGGAGTCAACTTTCGGAAACCGAAGCCGGCTATTTGTATATGCAGGGGACAATTACCAACAACGCATACAACCCCGAAACCGATAAAATAAAGCTGCTTTATCGCAACGGAGAAGTAAATGATATTACACAGGCATCTGATCAGATAAATGTTTCATTATTGTCAGGAACTGTAACCCGGCATTTCCTTATTTTCCCCAAAACCATTCAGGCGTTCTGATTGTTTAGGTATGGTTTAAAAGGAAATAATTGGTAACTTGCGCCACTTTTTCTTGAAGGATTTATAAATAATCTGGCAAAATCAGGAGCTGAAGTTCCTGTGCCTGCTCTAAATTTAGCACCAAAACTCATCGGAATGAAACCAGCAAGATTTTCATGCATTTACCGGTATGGAAAAAATTATCAAGCTTGTAAATTTCTTCCGGCCTGTAAAAACAAAACTATTTTCTGATGAAATTTACTGCCAGGCAAATTGCCGACCTGATCGGCGGAACCGTTGAAGGAAATCCAGCTGTTGAAATTTTTAAACTTTCAAAGATTGAACAGGGAGAAACCGGGTCAATTACTTTTTTGGGAAACCCCAGATACACGCATTACATTTACGATACCCAGGCATCGGCAGTAATTGTAAACCAGGATTTTGTGCCTGAGCAAAAAGTAGAATGTACTTTAATTCGCGTTGAAAATGCATATAATGCTTTCGCACGGATGCTGGAGGCCTACAATCAGCTGGCATCAAAAAAAGCAGGGATCTCAAAATTTGCTGCAATTGCTGAAACAGCTACAGTTGGAGAGAACTGCTACATAGGTGATTTTGTAAGTATTGGCGAAAATGTAAGAATTGGCAGGGATACAAAAATATTTCCCAACACCAGTATCGGCGATAACACGGTAATCGGCGATGGCTGCACCTTGTATGCCGGAGTGAAAGTATACAACGACTGCATCATTGGCAGTGCGTGTAATCTTCATGCAGGAGTAGTGATTGGAGCTGATGGGTTTGGTTTTGCTCCACAAAGTGACAACCAGTACGCCAAAGTTGCACAGATTGGGAATGTAGTAATCGAAGATAATGTTGAGATCGGTGCCAACACGACCATCGACAGAGCAACTCTCGGTTCAACGGTTATAAAGAAAGGGGCAAAAATTGACAATCTCATACAGATTGCCCATAATGTTGAAATCGGGGAGAACACAGTTATTGCAGCACAATCGGGTGTGGCTGGTTCAACCAAAATAGGAGCTAACTGTATGATTGGAGGCCAGGTGGGCATTACCGGGCACCTGCTGATAGGAAATAATGTAAAAATTGCTGCTCAGTCTGGCATTTCAACCAATGTTGCCGACGATTCAATTATTATGGGTAGCCCGGCATTTGATATTTCACTTTACAGGAAGTCATATGTATACTTCCGCAACCTGCCCAAACTTGCCGACAGGGTGAGTGAACTTGAAAAAAGAGCAAAAAAACAGGAGAGTTAAAATCTCTTATATAGCATACATCTGATTATCTGTCACTTAAACAAGAGTGGGGGAATAATATTTATTCTTAACTTTGCGCGCCATATGTCAGAAAAACAGAAAACACTCAAAGAGGCCGTCACCATATCGGGCGCAGGCCTCCATACTGGTCAGGAAGTGAACATTACCTTCAGACCGGCTCCTGTGAATCACGGGTTTAAATTCAGAAGGGTTGACCTGCCGGGTGAACCAATTATTGATGCCGATGCCGATTTGGTTTCCGACACATCCAGAGGAACCACACTCGAGTATAAAGGTGTAAGGGTCAGCACTATTGAGCATGCGCTGGCTGCACTCACCGGCATGGATATCGACAATGCCCTGATAGATCTTGATTGTCAGGAAACGCCAATCCTGGATGGCAGTTCAAAATATTATGTTGAAGCCATTAAAAGCGTTGGTGTAGTTGAGCAGGATGCTGAAAGGCAGTATTTCAGGATTACCGAAGTACTTCGCTATTCCGATCCGGAGAAAAAAACAGAAATTCTGATTCTCCCGGACGATACCTACAAGGTCTCTGTAATGATTGATTACGACACCAAGGTACTTGGAACTCAAAATGCTCACCTCAGTCACATCAACGACTTTGCTGATGAAATCAGTCCCTGCCGAACCTTTGTTTTTTTACATGAGCTGGAATTCCTCATCAAAAACAATCTTATCAAAGGCGGCGACCTGAGCAATGCCATTGTTTTTGTTAACAGGCTTATTGATCAGGAAGAACTTGACAGATTAGCCAAGTTTTTCAACAAACCCAGGGTTGAAGTCCTAAAAGAAGGGATTCTGAACAACCTTGAGCTTTCATTCAACAATGAACCTGCACGCCACAAATTGCTCGATGTAGTAGGCGATCTTACCCTTGCCGGAAAACGTATCAAGGGACATGTAATCGCCAGCAGGCCAGGCCATTTTGCCAACACACAGTTTGCAAGAATCCTCAAGCAGCATATTAAACATGAAACTTCGCAGCCCCAGCTGCCAAAGTTCGACCTTAATAGCCCTCCTCTTTTTGATATAAACGATATCAAAAGATTACTGCCTCACCGGCCACCTTTCCTTTTGGTTGACAAAGTCCTGAGCATGAGCGATCACGATGTGCTCGGACTGAAAAATGTAACCATGAATGAAGGTTTCTTTGTTGGTCATTTCCCCGACGAACCTGTTATGCCTGGTGTTCTGATTATTGAAGCTATGGCTCAGGCTGGTGGAATTTTTGTTTTGAGTTCGGTACCTGATCCTGAAAACTATATTACCTATTTCATGAAAATTGATAATGTAAGATTCAGGCAAAAAGTTGTTCCGGGCGATACACTCATCTTCCATCTTGATTTGATTTCTCCTTTCCGAAGAGGGATCAGTCACATGCGCGGAGTAGCATATGTAGGATCAAAAATTGTTGCTGAAGCAGAATTGATGGCACAAATCACAAAAAAAACAGTCTGACAGAATGAACCAACCCCTGGCATACGTCCACCCTCAGGCCAAAGTGGCCAAAAACACAGTGATTGAACCCTTTGTTAATATTGAAAAAAACGTTGAAATCGGCGAAGGTACCTGGATAGGCTCCAATGTTACCATAATGGAAGGGGCAAGAATCGGAAAAAACTGCAAAATTTTCCCGGGTGCTGTTATTTCAGCAGTACCTCAGGACCTGAAATTTGATGGAGAAGAAACCCTGGTGAGAATCGGTGACAATACCGTAATCAGAGAGTTTGTAACCATTAACCGGGGAACCAAGGCTAACTACGAGACTGTTGTAGGTAATAACTGCCTGTTGATGGCATACGTGCATGTTGCTCATGATTGTGTTGTTGGAAACAACGTTATTCTGGCCAACGCAGCTACACTGGCGGGACATATTACCATTGACGATTACGCCATTGTTGGAGGATTGTCAGCCATTCATCAGTTTGTAAACATAGGAGCCCATGTTATGATTTCAGGTGGCTCGTTGGTAAGGAAGGATGTTCCCCCGTATACCAAAGCTGCCCGTGAACCACTTTCCTATGTGGGTATTAATTCTATCGGACTGAGAAGAAGAGGTTTTACTCCTGAAAAGATAAATGAAATTCAGGACATATACAGGCTCATTTACCTTAAAGGAAACAATGTTTCTCAGGCACTTGAGTATATCGAAGCCAATCTGCCGGCTACTTCAGAACGCGATGAAATAATTTCTTTCATTGGTAAATCAGCCCGGGGAATCATGAAGGGTTACTCCAAACAGGTTTAATTCCGAACAGAAACCTTCAACCAACTTTCACTACTTTCCCTTTTCTATCAGAACCACTGAGTTTCTCTAATCATGCTCACCATTACACTTGATAACGCTGGAAAGCAATACAACCATACCTGGATATTTTCGGGGCTGGATGCCATCCTTGAATCCGGGACTTCAACTGCCATTTTAGGAAGCAATGGCTCCGGAAAGTCCACTTTGCTTCAGGTAATTTCTTCAGCCATTATGCCGAGTGCCGGTTCCGTTGTATACAAACTTAACGGGATTGAGGTTCGGCCCGAACATGCTTTCAGACTCATGTCAATTGCTGCCCCGTATATTGAACTGATTGAGGATTTTACACTTTCTGAAATGGTTTGTTTCCATCGCAGGCTCAAACCATTGATGCGAAATATGACCACCCCTGAGTTCATCAAACTCTGCCGGTTAACCGACAATGCCGATAAAGCCATTAAACATTTCTCATCGGGAATGAAACAAAGGGTTAGACTTGCATTGGCAATTCTGAGCGACACACCTGTTTTACTGCTCGATGAGCCTGTTTCCAACCTCGACCGTGCCGGAATTGAATGGTTCAGAGAACTGTTGGAAAGAAACCAAACCAACAGGCTCATAGTTGTGAGTTCAAATTCCATTGCTGATGAGTTTGATTTCTGCAGTTCTTCAATAAAAATGGAAGACTACAAAAAACTTGCAGGAATTGACCAGATACCCGTACTTTTATAAGCCGGGCTGACTACTTAAAGCTAATTTATTGGTATGAACTGGCTTCTGGCGAAAGATTTGCCACAAGCTTTTGATTTTATATCATCAAATGGCAAAATATATTACCTTTGCCACCGCTTGAAAATTTAAAAAATAACACATTTTATGGCAACTACTGCTGATTTTAAGAACGGAATCTGTATTGAATTTAATGGTGAATTGTACACACTTGTGGAATTTCAGCATGTAAAACCCGGCAAAGGGGCTGCTTTTGTACGCACCAAACTCAGAAATCTGAAAACCGGAAAAGTAATCCCTAATACTTTCAGTGCAGGGGTAAAAATTGACATAGCAAGAGTTGAGCGCCGTCCATATCAGTTTCTTTATAAGGATGAAGACGGATATAACTTTATGCATAATGAAACCTTTGAACAGGTTCATATTGATGAAGTTATCATCAATGCACCTCAGTTTCTCAAAGAAGGACAAGGTGTTGAAATTATGTTCCATGCCGAAACCGAGACTCCGCTCAGCTGCGAGCTCCCTCCTTTTGTTGAGCTGACAGTAACTTATACCGAGCCGGGTCTTCGCGGCGACACCGCCACCAACACACTGAAACCAGCCACTGTTGACACAGGAGCTATTGTAAACGTTCCTTTGTTTATTGGTGAAGGTGAGCGCATTAAGGTAGATACACGCACCGGCGACTATTCCGAAAGGGTAAAATCGTAAATATTTTTTGGTTTATGCCCGAAAATAACTTTTTCAGTTGTTTCCCTTTGTAATTAAAGTTATAAAACATGGCCACTCTGGCTTTGCAAGTTTCAATACAAAACATAAACAACCTGAAAAAACAGGAGCAATTGAAAATTAATAAAGTCAACAACCCATTTTAAAATACACAGCCGGCCTGAAATTACCCAGGCCGGTTTTTTAATTCAACCACCAGAATCATGCAACTACAACCAGCTTTAACACTTTCAGCCGTTGCCTCGCTGCTTGGCGCCAACTATGCGGGAAATCCTGATTTCCTGATTAAAGGGCTCAACGAAATTCACATGGTAGAAGCCGGTGACCTAACTTTTGTTGATCATCCTAAATACTACGGAAAGGCACTAAACTCAAAGGCTACCACCATCATAATTAACAAAGAAGTGGAATGTCCCGAAGGCAAAGCACTGATTTTTCACAACGACCCCTTTGCTGCTTATGTTTCTTTGGTAAAAAAGTTCAGACCGTTTGAAGCTGCTTCGGCCGCCATAAGTCCTAGTTCTGAAATAGGGGAAGGAACTGTAATTCAGCCAAATGCATTTGTTGGGAATCATGTTAAAATCGGAAAAAATTGTCTGATACATGCCAACGTAAGTATTTATGACCATTCAGTTATCGGCGACAATGTAATCATTCACTCCGGAAGTGTTATTGGCGCCGATGCTTATTATTTCCAGAGGAAACCCGAAGGTTACCGCAAATTCGAATCCTGTGGCAGAGTTGTTCTGAGCGACAATGTTGAGGTGGGCGCGTTGTGCTCCATTGACAAAGGTGTTTCGGGAGATACCTTTATCGGAAAAGGTACCAAATTTGACAATCATGTTCAGGTGGGTCACGACACTTATATTGGCAACAATTGTCTTATCGGCGCTCATTGTGCTATAGCAGGTGTTACGCGAATTGAAGATGATGTAATTCTGTGGGGCAGGGTAGCCATAAACAAAGACCTTGTAATAGGCAAAGGAGCTGTTATTCTGGCTACTTCAGCTGTTGATAAAAGCATAGAAGGTGGAAAAACCTATTTTGGTGTTCCTGTTGACGAAGCAAGAAAAAAATGGCGCGAACTTGCTGCTCTTCGCCAATTGCCTTCGATTTTAGCCGAGTTGAAAGGTTCAGTGCCAGAAGAACCGATCATTTAATTCATGGCCGTTATCAGGCGGCACCATGAATCACGATCTCTGAGGGTGAATTTAAGAAGTTCACCCTTTTTTGTTTTCAATTCCAGGCCAATTGGGATAAACCTGAGTTTATTGTAATAGATTACTTCAATTATCTCACCGGGGAGAAGCTCAAAATCAAATTCTTCCCCTGAGGAAGCATATGATTTGAAATAAATACGCTGATTGGTTATTATCAGTTTTCCTTTAAATTCTCCTTCTGCCGAAGAAAATAAGGTATCCTGTGCTTTCACAACAGTTTCGTTGGCTTTGAAATTGATTTTCATAACTTTTTTATTTTTGGTAATACCAATTCATATGCCAGAGATATATATCATTGTTTATTAGACATATACACTCTAAACGAGTGAACATTTTTTCAAAAAGTGTTCAAAAATGCACATGAATCTGGTAAAAATGTACACATGAAAAAATGCATCAGTTTGTCCGGATCAGACGAAATCTGTATGAATAAGTTACAAAAGTATTGGGAAAATCAGAAAATCAGGATTCAGGGTCATCTGCAGCTTTGGGAGCGTGAAGAGAGCCTGTGTCAACAAATTCAGTTTCTTTATGGTAAAGATCCAGTGCAACAATCATAGCAATAAATCCCCAGAAAGGGACAGAAGCCTTGTCTGTATCAAGAAAATTATTCAAAAAACCATGTATAAAATAGGTAACCAGGGCCAGTACAGAAACCAGACTATATAATCTGACCTCACGGTTTCGGGCATTTTTATATACCCTTATACCAGTGATCATCACTACAACACCAATCCAAACTATACTAACCAGTCCAAACACTCCCTGTTCTGAGAGCGGGCCAATATACTCGCTGTGCGCATTGCCAAGGTCTCCGGCATTGGTACTGATAATGGTTCTTTCTTTGGAACGCTGAAAAGGTGCATAAATAAACTGATATGTTCCCGGTCCCCATCCTAGTAATGGCCTTTCTTCAAACATCCTGAGTGCAGACTGCCAGCGGTTAATACGTTCAAGATTTGAAGCATCAGAAGAAATGTTGTAGATAGATTTAACATGCTCAATAAAGTTAGCAGAAGAATCCTGCTTGTTCTTTTCAAGCACATAAAGAATATCAGCCTTGAAAATGTAAAAGGCAGCCACAAGTGCCAGTAAGGCTGTAAATATCCATCTGAACTTAATTTTGTATACCACAAATACTGCGACTACTATTGACCCGGCAACACTTACCCAGGCAGCACGTGAATACGACAGAAATAGTGCAGTAAAAAGGATAACAGTTGCAATAAGGGCGTACATCCTGTAGGTTCTGGATCTTTCGGTATTAAACATGAAACCTACAAAAACAGGCAGAAAGAAAGCCAGAATTGATCCATAAGCTGTATGGTCATTATAAAAGGGTTTCATTACCCAGTGACCTTGCCGTTCGGCAAAACCATAGGAAGAATGATGTATTGTTGTGTAAACAATAACAATTATAAGGCTGGCCAGGTATAACCATTTAAAGCGTGAGATATTTCTGATGTCTTTAAACAGTAGTATTCCAAGGAAATAGAAAGGAATAACAAACCAAATTCTGGCGGCAAAGGCTTTGAAAGAGACCAACGGCATCTCGCTGGTGATACTGGTGAGCAGCATCCAGGCAAGACTAAACAGCACTGCGATGGTGATGGGATGCTTTAATATTCTCTTATCGTAATTACTGTTAAAGATGGTTTTCAGTATAAAAATAACCACTACCCCAACCATTAATGGTTCAGAGGGGAGCGAAATCCCAAATCCCATCTCACTATCGGCAAAATTGACAGCAACAGGTGTAACTAGCACAATAAAAAGGAGTAATTTATCGAGCCAGAATAGATACATAAGGGCAATAATAATTGCAACCGGTATAGCAATGCCCCAGTAAAACTCCTTAACAATAAGGAGTGAATTCAGCAGTATAAAAAGACCGCTGAGTAAATAAAACCACTTTAACTTTATATTGACCGGCACAATAAAACAGTGTTAATTGTTAGAACCGGCCTTGGCAAGCTTTTTTAATTCGTCGTTTATCCTTCGGTTTTCAATGACTGAGATGATTACAACCGAGAAGAATAACGAAGCAACTACCGCATAAGCCATAATGAGCCAACGAACAGGATAAGATTTTTTATCAGCTATCACCGGAGGAGTAATCACATTGGTGAAAGTAAATACTTTGGCAGCATCATAAACTGCGCGGTCGTAAACAAGTTCAAATTCTGAGTAAATCCTGAGGATATCATTGCGTCGCTGAGTCAAAATAGCCATTTCTCCGGCTTTTGCCTCAAAGTTTTCCTTCATTCTCAACACATCCTTCATATTGATGTTGGTTGAATTAGAACCATCAACTGTACGAAGGTAACCTCTGGTTATTTCTCTGGCTTGTGCTTCATAATCAATAAGTTCATAATTCATCCGGAGATCAGCAAGTGCATTTTCCACACTATCGAGCTGTGCTTTCTTTTCACGCATGGTTCTGCCCATACTTTCAACCACCTCTGCATATTTATCCCGGTGAATTTTTCTGATTTTCACGTTGCAGAAATCAATAATAGCAAGTACCATATCTCTGGCAATAACAGGATCCTGATCAGTAACCACAATCTCTATTGACTCCCATTGGGTTTTGGTGATCTTTACATTCTTATTATACAAGTATTGCATGGTAGTTTGATAATACTTGTAACTGGTATCAATGCGATAGTGTTCGGCAAGGTCAAATTTTTTGATCACACTATCTCTGATATCCTCTGATTGCAGCCATTGCAGCATTTGCTCCGATTCACTTTCATCGGAATAAGGTGCAATATTTGAAGGATAAACCAGAGCATAAGACTTAAACCTTGGCTTGATGAAGAATGGTCCTGAGAAAATTGCTCCCAATAAACCTGCTATTATAGCAATAGCAAGCAGGTGCCATTTCCATTTAAGGAAAATTTTCATCATATGGATGTTGCTGAAATAGTTCTCCATTGTGGGCTTGATGTTGTCCATTATGCTGAAATTTAGGCTTTTTAAATCAAATTTGAGTTTTTTTTTATGGGAGAGAGTTTCCCGATTTTATCCAGGCTGATGATCAGCAGTACTGATATCAGAAATGCAGAAACAGCCGAAACCAATACTATCACCCATCGCACCGGATAAGATTTCTTTTCGGCCTTGTAGGCAGATTCAACTACAAATTTCTGAGGGAGATTCTCAGTTGCATCTACTTTTGCTTCTTCGTAACGTGCTTTTAAATAACTCAGCTGCTTTTTTTGATGCTCAAGCATGTCGCGAAGTGATACGTAAGCTCCTCCAAATTTTGCCAATAAAGCAAGTTTTTCTTCCAACGCCTTTATTCCTGAGGTATTTCCTTTCGCAATTTCAATAGCCAGCTGCTGATTGATCATTTCTGACTGTGATTCATAGTCATAAACACCATACTCCCTTATTTTTTTGAGAGAATCTTCCATTACAGAAATTTCTTCACTGAGTTTCTGGTATTCGTGCTCAACAATCCTGAACCCTTTCATTGCGCGTTCTCTCTGCATTTCGTTTTTAGTAGAATCGAGGAGTTCGGCTATGGTATTTGCAATGTCAGCAGCCATTTGGGGGTCGCGGTCAAGTACTGTTATCTTTACCGCCATAAACTCAGTTCTTCTGAAGGTAATATTTCCTTCGTAGGTCTTATTGAGGGTAGTATTTTTATATTTGGAATTCGGACTTATTTTATAATGCTTCATCAGGTCGAATTTTTCGACCACTTTATCTCTGATTTTGCTGGAACTCAAAATCTGAAGCATTTGTTCTGTCTGTTCGTCTTCCCCAAACTCAAGAATATCAGTTTTTGCAGCCGGCTGATCTGTAAGCAGTGCCCTGGATACAGAGTTGCTCGAAACCGGAAACAAGACAACCGACGACTTATAAAGCGGAGTTATGAACCATGATGATGAAAAGAATGCAGCCAGAATTGCAGCACTCAGTGTAATAATTATCAGGTGTTTGCGCCAGGAGTATAAGAAAACTCCCAAACTTGTAGAATCAAAATCCCTGATTTCAGAAAACTTATTGTCAGACATATACTATGCTGGTTCGTTTAGGGATGCCAAAGATATGGAATTTTTGATTGATTGCTGTATAACCAATTTAATATTTTAATGAACCTCTGTGCATAGATTATGCAAATGCAAAAGAAGTCATCTGTGAATTAATATTTTCCTGAACTAAGGCTGATTTTTTGTTGCAGAAGGCTGAGTTTCTGATAGAAAAAGTTTGATAAAACTGCGCAGATTAAACAATTGCAAAAACAAAGCCAGGAGAACAGACACTGCCAAAGCTACTCCCATGCTCTTTATCCAGGGCAGTCCCAATAAAGGAATATATTTATTGATTAAAATAATGCCTGCAAAAAAGACAATAATCTTTGTAACAAACAACACATTAAGCCGGAATTTGAAAAGATAAACTGCTAAAAACAGCTGAACAACAGCCATAACAGATTGAGTTATCAGGCTGGCCCAGGCCGATCCCAGCGAACCATAAACAGGAATAAGAAAAATATTAAGTACAATATTTAACAACATTCCGCCTGCTGCTACCAGGTTAAGATACTTCAGATTGCCATTTGCGGTGAGTAATGTTCCGAAAATATAGGTTGTGGAGGTAGCAATAAAACAGCCCATCAGTACTTTGAAAACACCCGCCGATTCATCAATATGATCAAAATACATGAGATCCATAAGCTCATGGCTGTAATAAGCGGATGTTACGGAAATAATAACAGCAACCACAAAAAGTAAAGTAAAAGAAAGTACCACAAGCTTTTCCACCTTTTCGCCTATTTTAATCTGCCTTGCAAAAAGCGGCAACAGTAAAACCGAAAACAGATATGCAATATTATTGAGTGCATCGAGCAAACGAAAAGCATGTGCATAAATTCCTGCCTGAATGTTGCCGGCATTTCCAGGGAGCAGCCCTTTAAGCATTACAGTATCAACCCTGTTGTAGAAGGTCATTAGCAAAACCAATATGGCAAAAGGCAGGCTTTGCTTGATAATCATCAGAAAAAAAGGGAAATTCCAGTTGAGTTTCCTGAAGGAAGCTTTTCTGACCACAATAAGAAAGGCAACAATCGTAGTGAGCAGATATGAAACAGTCTGGGCATAAACAAACCATTCAATTCTGAACTTCTGATCTGTAATATTCCCCCAAAGTAAAATGCTGCAGAATACAATCATTAGAATTCTGTCAAGCACCGATAGTATGCTGTCGGTCTTAAAAAACAGCAACGCAGAAATGTTTGATCGCAGATATAAAATGAAGGATATAAAAAACTGATTCAGCCCAAGCAAAGCAAGCATCCAGAGTTCGTCTCCCCTGAACCCCCAGATTATACCTGCTGTAAAAGTTACAATAAAGTAAACTGCTGCAAGAAGAAACTTAAGAACGACAATGCTTGAAAAATGCTTATTCAGAAGCTGGGTATTCTGGGCAATATTTCGGTTATTAAAATTGGTTATTCCAAAATCAAACAGTATGTTGAAAAGAAATGAAAAATTGAAAGCGATAAAGTAAAAACCAAAGTTCTCGGCACCTACAACGTTCTGCACAGTGCGGTCTATCCCAAAAATCCAGAAAGGCTTAATGAGCAGATTAAGTAAAAGCAGAAAACCAAGATTGGTTATAAATTTGCGCTGCATTACATCATGTTTGGCCTGCGGCAGGCCTGGGATTGATTCTCAAAAACTGAAAAAGCTCAGTCTGATTACCAATAAAGTTTAAATTTGCGCAAAAATATCATTATTCTTCAAATAAACTCTCAACAGAGTGCAATAAAATGCACTCTATAAAAGTCAAGGTTTTGAACATAGCAGTTAATACCCGTTTGTTGTTGCATGGCCGGCTCGAGGGGATCGGATGGTTTACCTATGAGAATCTGAAAAGGATGGTGCTTTCACATCCGGAACACACCTTCTATTTTATTTTCGACAGGCCATTTCACCAGAGTTTTATTTTCTCAGAAAATGTAAAACCTATTGTAATCGGGCCACAGGCACGTCACCCATTGCTTTACTTTTTGTGGTTTGAGATTTCAATACGCTATGTTTTATGGAAAATAAAAGCTGATATTTTTTTCTCACCCGACGGTTATCTTTCACTGGGGAGCAAAGTAAAAGCCATAAATGTTTTTCATGATCTTAATTTTGAGCACTACCCTAAAGATTTACCGCTGGCTGAAAGACTTTATTACCGTACTTTTTTCAAAAGATATGCCCGCAAAGCCAGTCGTATTGCCACTGTTTCGGAATACTCAAAGCAAGACATAGTTAAACAGTACAACATAAAGCCGGCATTGATTGACGTTGTATATAATGGTGCAAACGAAGCCTATAAACCTGTGGATGAAGAAATTCGCAACATCACCCGGAAGAAATACACTCAGGGAAGGCCTTACTTTTTCTTTATCGGTTCACTGCATCCACGAAAAAACCTGGTAAATCTATTCAGAGCTTTTGATCTCTTTAAGGAAAACGACAAGCAAGATCATGTCCTGCTTATTGTCGGAGCCAAAAAATGGTGGACCGGTGAAATTGCAGATGTGTTTAATAATATGAAGTTTAAGGATCTGGTATTTTTTACAGGGAGACTGGAAACCGATGAAATAAAAAATGTAATGGGATCGGCTGCAGCCCTCACTTATGTATCCTATTTCGAAGGGTTTGGAATTCCAATTGTTGAGGCTTTCAGATGCGGGACACCGGTAATTTCGTCAAATGTTACATCAATGCCCGAAGTTTGCGGGGATGCGGCTTTGCTGGTTAATCCTTTTCAACCCGATGACATTGCACGTGCCATGCGTACAGTAGTAACTGACAAGGCACTAGCAAATAAGTTGATTTCCAATGGATATAAAAGGGCTGAGATATTTACGTGGGACAAATCATCAGAAAGACTGTGGAATTGCATTGAAAAAGCTATTCAACCCTGAGTCTTGGCCATGTTAAGATACTTACCAGCCAGACTGCAATAAAAGCCAGCACAAAAGAGGAAAATCGCGCTGACAGATTTCCATCCAGCCAATGGATTTCTGTCCATACAATAGTAACAAAAGTTCCTGTAAGCATCCCCGCCAGCACTCCCTGCCAGGTTATTTTTTTCCATCTGAGCATTAGCAATAATGCGGGCCCGAATGCTGAACCCAGCCCAGCCCAGGCATATGAAACCATTGAAAAAATCAGTTTACCCGAGGTAAGTGCCACAGCCAGTGCTGCCAGCCCGACCAGCAGTGTAACCAATCTTGACAGTTGAACCATTGATTTGGGCGATAGGTTGATCTTAAGTATGTTTCTGAAGAAGTCCTCTGAAACAGTACTTGAAATAACCAGCAGTTGACCATCGGCAGTTGACATCATGGCAGCAATTGCAGCAGAAATAATAATTCCTGCAATCCATTGAGGCATCAATGTATTTGCCAGATGCGGCATTACTTTTTCCACATCATCAAAATACCCCTGTCCGTAAAGAGATAACCCCACCAGTCCAATCACAAATGCACCGGTAAAAGCCGGAACTGCCCAGATAAAAGCTATTCTCCTGCTTTTTCTGATTTTAGCCGGATCTTTAATCGCCATAAATTTAGTGAGCAAATGGGGCTGACCCATGTACCCGAATGCCCAGCTGAGACCGCCAATAATGGTTGCAACTGCAGCCCATCCTGTTTTTCCGCCAGCCAGGTCCAGATAGTTACCTCCGGCACTTCCAATTGAGCCAGCCAGAGATTTTCCCTCGGCAGCCACTTCAAGAAGTCCTGCAACAGGTAAAATAACCAAAGCTCCAAACATTAACAAGGCCTGAACAAAATCGGTCCAGACAACAGCAACAAACCCGCCAAGCATGGTGTATATAATAATCACTGCCGCGCCCAGAATCATCCCTGTAAGTGGCTGTATTCCAAAGGTTACATTAAGAACCTTGCCGGCACCATTAAATTGTGCAGCAAGATAAAAAGTGAAGAAAAAAATGATAATGAGCATGGCTGCAAATCTGATCACCTTGCCGCCTTTCTCAAAACGGTTGGCAAAAACATCTGGCAATGTAATGGCCTGATATTTTTCTGACTGAGTTCTGATTAGCTCTGCCACTGCATACCAATAAAAGAATATTCCCAGCAAGCAGCCAAGGGCTGTCCATATTTCCACTATACCCAGCGCCAGCGCTGCACCTGGCAATCCCAGCAAGAGCCAGGCCGACTCGCCCGATGATCGCTCTGAAAGAGCAACGATCCACGAATTCATTCTGCGGCCACCCAGATAATAATCGGCATTGGACTCATTGCGACGATAGGCATAAATGCCAATCCCCAACATAGCAAGCAGATAAATGATAAAGCCGATCAGGGTTGGGTTCATAAGCTTAGTTTTTTCAATAATCAGCTAAAGTAGAAATTTTGGATTAAAATTAAAAATCCTGTCAGTCGGGTAGCTGATAATAAAAATGACACATTCCGGTTTTAATTTCAGAATGTTAAAGTAAATTCATTTAAGGAAAAATCAAATAATATTTACTTCAGGCTCAATATCAATTTCGAAACGTTGCTTTACCGATTCCATGATCCGGTGCGCCAGATTAAGAATCTGAGTTCCGGTTGCATTTCCATAGTTAACAAGAACCAAAGCCTGCCTGGCATGAACTCCTGCATCACCATCACGAAATCCTTTCCAACCGCATTTTTCAATCAGCCAACCGGCAGGAACCTTTACCTGTTCTCCCGAAGGATAGGAAGGCATATCGGGATAAAAGCCCAACAGATTTCTAAATTGTTTTTTTGAAACAACCGGATTCTTGAAAAAACTTCCGGCATTTCCCAATTCAATAGGATCAGGAAGTTTGCTGCGGCGGATTTCTGAAATGGCAAAAGAAATATTCTGCAAATTGACGGGCATATTGCGTTCCTTCAGAAAATCACCGACTGAACCATAGGTAGTGTTAAATACAGGTCTTTTGCTGAGTTTAAAAGTTACCGACAAGATGATATATTGCCCCCTTAATTCTCCTTTAAAAACACTCTGCCGGTAACCAAACTGGCAGTCGGCTGCGTAAAACTCACGAAATTCGCCGGTTTTCACAGAAACGGCATCAAGCATGTAAAAGCTATCTTTTATTTCTGCACCATATGCTCCTATATTTTGTATTGGTGCACTCCCAACATTACCCGGGATAAGACTAAGGTTTTCAAGGCCTCCATAGTTTCTTGAAATACAATACTTTACAAAATCATCCCAATTTTCGCCGGCCATCGCCCTTACATAAGCAAAATCATCATCCTCATCAACAATTTCAATTCCTTTAGTTGCCATATGTACTACCAGACCATCAAAATCTCTGGTAAAAAGCAGATTACTTCCTCCGCCCAGAATAAGCGAAGGTTTTTCGAAAGTATTGATCAACCGCAATAATCCGGGAATTTGTTTTTCGGATGTTATTTCGGTAAAAGCCGAAGCTTTAACATCCATTCCAAAGGAATTAAAAGGCTTCAGACTAAAATCGCATTGCACTTCAGGGATAGTTCTTTCTGTCATGCTGCAAAAATACACAGATAAAAGGCAAAGATGTGTCTATGCAAAGAGTTTTATAAAAAAACAGGTTTTGGTGCTTTATAAAAATCAGGTACTTTTGCAATTCCTTTTTGAAGTCTTTGAGGTTTGAAAAAAGTTATTGTTTCTGTCACAAACGATTTAAGCACCGACCAACGGGTAGATAAAGCATGTAAAACCCTGATTTCATTGGGTTTTGATGTTACGCTTGCCGGCAGATGGCTACCGGGTTGCCTGCCGCTTAATGACAGGCCTTATAAAACACACCGGATGAGGCTTATTTTCAGGAAAGGGCCTTTGTTTTACGCTGAATACAACATCAGGTTATTTCTGCTTCTGTTTTTCAGAAGATGCAACCTTTTGGTATCCAACGACCTTGACACCCTTCCGGCAAACTTTCTGGCACACCTGCTCAAAAGAATTCCTGTTGTTTATGACAGTCATGAATTTTACACCGAAACTCCTGAACTAACAGGCAGACCTTTTGTACAAAGCATCTGGGAGTGGATTGAGCGGCTAATTTTCCCTCACCTGAAAGACATTATAACAGTAAATGAGTCAATTGCCGGTTTATATCAAAAAAAATATGGCAAAAAGCTGCATGTAGTACGCAATATTCCGCGCCGTATTCATCACATTAAAACCGCCACCCGAAAGGAGCTTGGATTACCCGAAGACAAGCATATCGTTTTGCTTCAGGGGGCTGGAATAAATGTTCAACGGGGTGCTGAAGAGGCTATAGAAAGCATACAATACACAGCAGATGCCGTACTGTTAATCATTGGCGGAGGAGATGTAATTGAGCAATTGAAACAGCTGACCAGCCGCCTTAATCTTCATGATAAAGTAATTTTCAAGCCTCGCCTCCCCTACTCCGAACTGATGATGCACACCCGATTGGCAGATGTTGGAATTACACTTGATAAGGACACAAATGTCAATTACAGATACAGCTTGCCCAATAAACTTTTTGATTACATTCACGCCGGAATTCCGGTGCTGGCATCGCGGCTGCCTGAAATTGCCAGAATTGTTGAAGGATATGGAGTTGGGATGATTGCCGAAGATCATAATCCGGTAAATATTGCTCGACTTATCAACGAAATGCTCTCCAATGAAGTAAAAAGGCAACAGTGGAAGGAAAACCTTGCAATTGCTGCCAGTGAGCTGAACTGGGAAAATGAAGAAAAAACACTGATTGAACTCTACAGAAAATATGTCTGACCGTTCGCTGCACATTGTTTCGTTTGATGTGCCTTATCCTCCCAATTACGGAGGTGTAATTGATGTTTATTACAAGCTAAAGGCACTGCACAAACAGGGAGTAAGAATTATACTTCATGTAATTGAATATCCCGGCCGCAACCGGGCTCCTGAGCTTGAAGAATTTTGCGAGAAGGTGTATTATTACCCCAGGGTTTGTGGCTTGAAATCAGCATTAAGCCTTATCCCATACATTGTAATAAGCCGGCGCTCAGAGGAAATGATGGCAAATCTTCTGAAAGACAATCATCCCATTTTATTTGAAGGTCTGCACTCGTGTTATTACATTGATGATCACAGGCTTACAAACCGAAAACTAATTTATCGTGAAAGCAATATTGAGCATCAATACTACTTCAACCTGTTTAAATCAGAACGGAGTGTTGCCAAAAAGATTTATTTCCTGGTAGAAAGCTTCAAGTTGCTGCTCTTTCAGAAGCAACTCAAACATGCTGGTTTGATGCTGGTAGTTTCGGAATGCGACACTGCATACCTCAGAGAAAGATTCCCGGGCAATGATGTAAGATATCTTCCCAGTTTTCATATAAATGAAGAAATTGATGTTCTGGAAGGAAGCGGAGAATATGCTCTTTATCATGGAAACATTGAAGTTCCTGAGAATGAAGCAGCTGCAGCATTTCTAATAAACAAAGTTTTTGCCGGAACCCATCACAAATTAGTTATAGCCGGAATGAATCCTCCCGCCAGAATAAAAGAAATGGCAGCTGCACACCATAATATTTCCATCATAGCCAACCCGGGAGATGAGGAAATGTTTGATCTGATCAGAAAAGCACATGTAAACATTTTAGTCACATTTCAGGCAACCGGACTAAAATTAAAGCTTTTAAATACTTTGTATAATGGAAGGTTCTGTTTGGTAAACAAAGCTATGCTCAACGGCACAGGACTTGATCCGGTTTGCATTACAGCCGAAACTCCTGCTGAATTCAGAGGAATGTTAGACCAATTGTTTGCGAAAGAGTTTTCGCATGATGATGCTTCGCTGAGAGAAGATTTGCTGAAATCGAAATTCTCGAATGAACTAAATGCCCGAAAGCTGATTGATGCCGTTTTCGGCAGTTGACACCCTGCCATTTTCACATTTCAGGGTGCGGGATGGAAATTTCTCCATCAGACTGTAATTATGAGTGGCCATGAGCACCGCTCTTCCTGAGTTGCTTATATCAAACAAAAGTTTCATAATTCCTTCGGAAGTTTCAGGATCGAGGTTTCCGGTAGGTTCATCAGCCAGAATTAGTTCAGGATCGTTGAGCAAAGCCCTTGCTATGGAAACCCTTTGCTGCTCACCTCCCGAAAGCTGATGCGGCATTTTAAATCCTTTGGTAGAAAGGCCAACTTTTTCAAGAACGAACTTAATTCTTTCCTGCATCTCAATCTTATCTTTCCATCCTGTTGCTTTTAGTACGAATACAAGATTATCGTGCACACTTCGGTCAGACATTAACTGAAAATCCTGAAAAACTATTCCCAGTCTGCGTCTCAGATATGGTACTTCCTTTCGCCTGATGTTGGTGAGATTATATCCGCAAACCATAGCGCTGCCATCAACCACAGGAAGTTCGGCATACAAAGTTTTAAGCAGACTGCTTTTGCCGGTTCCGGTTTTACCAATCAGGTAAACAAATTCACCTTTGCTTACACTTAAGCTAACCCCCGATAAAACAAGGATATCGCGCTGAAAAATACTGATATTACCAAGGTCTATAATGAGTTCGTTTTCCATATCGAAGTGTTTTGAAGATGCAAAGATAGAAAGTAATCAAATGCAGCCAGTTTCTGATCATTGCACAATACCTGAAGGATCAGGCTTTTTTTAAAGCAATCAGCAAGTTATACCTGGCATTGTTGAGAAACATCTGTTGCAGATCAGCATTATTTTCGATCTTACTTAGCCCGGCTGATTGCTCCTGGTTTAGTTTACCGGGGTTGGCAATACCCGAAAAAGCATCACTCCCAAATCCGGAGAAAACACCTATTGGAACAATTTTTAAAAGTTCAAGGCCTGATTTTGAGCACCAATTGATTAGTTCTGCAGGAGTTTGAGCATTGTAACAGGGATGATTCCCAGCCAATATCATATTGGCTTCGCTATATTTTTTTTCTCGTATAAACCTGTACAGGTAATAACCAGTGGTTCGGTGAGAGGTTATTAACACTCCTCCCGGTTTTACCAAACCTGCAAGTGCGCGGAAGTTATTCTCCTGATCGGGAAGATTATAGAGTAATTCGAGGCACATGACGACATCAAATCGTTGGTTCTCAAGTTCGGCAAGAGTTTTTTCGAGTGTTTCGTGCCTGAAATCAATATTTCCCCTGTTATTTATTTGTTTGCTGATGAATTTAAAATATGAAGTTCGGATATCAGTAGCAGTTACATGCATACCAGCAATTGCCGCAGGAATGGTAAACCGCCCCATCTGGCAGCCCACATCAAGCAGGGTTTTTCCACGTTCAAAATATCCGGAAATATGATGATTATACTGTTGATAATAATATTTCTCGGCAGGATGCGTGAACATATTGTGAGGAGGCATAAGCCTGTACAACACAAATCCTTTGATTTTGCGGGCAAATTTCAGTAACATTTCAATCTGTTTAAATATACCGGGCCAGGGAAACTATTGGCTACTGCATTGAATGCCCGTCAAAATTAAGGAAACGTTTCATTACAGCAAGCAATTCAGTTTGTTTTACTGGCTTACTCAGGTAATCGTCGCAACCTGCATTCAAAGCTTTTTCCTTGTCTTCGGCAAATGCAAAGGCAGTAAGAGCAATTACCGGCAAGCCGGGCTTAAGTTGCTTAATCAGGCGTGTTGCTTCGTATCCATCCATTACGGGCATTTTCACATCCATAAGTACCAGCGAAACGTCTGGCATCAGATTGCACAATTCAACAGCTTCGCTTCCATTTAAAGCTCTTACTAGTCTGACATTTAATCCGGAAAATATTTTTACCAGGAACAGATAACTGATGTCATCATCTTCAGCGGCAAGAACTATTAAATCTTCCGAAATATTTGCAGGTGCTTGTTCCTCAACTTCAATCACTGTCGATGCTTCTGTTACCCCTGAGTTAGTAATAGGAATAGAAAAACTGAATTCAGAACCTTTTCCCAATTCAGAAATTACACGAATCTCACCTCCCATAAGCTCTGTATAGGCTTTGGAGATGGATAAACCCAGGCCGGAGCCTTCATGGTCGCGCGAAAAAGATATATCTGCCTGCACAAACCGATCAAATATCGCATCGAGTTTATCGCTGCTTATACCTTTTCCTGTATCTTTAACTTTAAAATTCAACCATTCATTTTCAACTGTGCAAATCACCTGAACCTCGCCACGGGTTGTAAACTTCAGTGCATTTTTAATAAGATTCGACAACACTGACTCAGTTTTGTAAACATCAATATTTACAACAAGGCCTGAAGGTTCAAAACTTTTTATCAATTGAAGATTCAAACCCAGGGCTTCAGCATTTGCTTTAAAGAATCTGTGCAATCTGTCAAGCATCTCACCCAGATTTACGGGGCTGAGATTTACCGGACTTTGCCCTGATTCAATTTTTGAAATATCAATTATATCATTAATTGTACTTAATAACCTTTCACCGCTGGCATTTACAATCTGTATATACTCATCGCGCATATCTCCGGTGAGGTCTGGCTCCTTAAGTAAGCTCATAAAACCAAGTATTCCATTCATAGGTGTCCTTATTTCATGGCTCATATTGGCCAGAAAAGCAGACTTCAGCCGGTCACTTTCTTCAGCTTTGTGCTTGGCATCAATTAAGTCATGAAGTAGTTGCTTTTTCTGAGTTATATCTTCCTTGATTATAACAAAGTTTGTTATTTGTCCATTTATGTCCTGAACCGGTGAGATGGCAACATTTGCCCAGTAAGATTCCTTGTTTTTTTTGAAATCATGAACTTCACCACGCCAGACAGAACCATTAATAACTATATCGAGAATGCTCTTCACACCATCTTCACTCTTTTTTAGCAGTATTCCGGGTATTGTCCCAAACATTTCAGAAAAAGAATACCCGGTTATTTCGCTATAACGTGGATTGGTATATTCTACATTCCCCATCTTGTCGGTAATGATGATACCGATCGGGCTTTGCTCAACAGATTGTATCAGAAAATTATTCTTGCGCTGGGCTTCTTTGCGTTCTGTTATATCATGAATAATTGAATGAATAAATGTTTTATCAGCAATCTGAATGCGGCTGCTGAATACCTCAACATCTTTTATGGTGCCATCTTTCAATTTATGTTTGAATTCAAAATTTTTCCTGCGCTTGTTTAGCACATCCTGAACTGCAATTTTAAGCGAAGTAGAATCAGCTGTATTAATCTGGCTGATTTTCATTGAGGTAAGCTCATCAAGTTTCCATCCATAAAACTCAGCTGCTGCGTCGTTGGCATCAATAATACTTAAATCATCAGGATCTATGATCAATTTAATTGCAGCATGGGATTTAAACAGGTTTCTGAATTTCTCCTCACTGGCTTTAAGGGTTTCTTCTGCCTTTTTCCGGTAAGTGATGTCGTTAACCACCGCAAAAAATGCCCGGTAACCCGATTGTGATATAAGTTGCAGCCAGATCTCCACAGGATAAATAGTTGCGTCCTTTCGCTTATGAAAGGTTTCAACCACAAGTTTATCAGAATCTCCCTCAACCAGTGGTTTAAGCATATTTCGCACCTCTTCTTCCGAAAATTCGGGAATAATGTCCCATGGAAACAATTCAGCAACTTCGCCTGGAGCGAATCCCAGATTATTTAATGCACATTTATTAAAGTATTCATATTTAAAACTGTCAGCATTCAGCACATAAACTTCATTAATACTGTTTTCAATAATATTAAGCATCCTGTATTTATCGGCTTCTGCATTGATTCTGTCAGTTATATCCCGAAAATTAATTACAATTGAATTGACAGAGGGAAGATGAAACAAATTGCTGAAAGTGCTTTCAACCCATTTGTACCCGAAATTTTTGGTTTTAAAGCGATAGGTATGGGTTAATACCTTTGATGAATCAGCTATTACTTCATTCAGAACAGACAGAACACCCTGCAGATCATCTGGATGAGTGAATACATTTGGATCTGGCATTTTTTCTTCATAAGGCTCAAATCCGAAAATCCGGCGTGCAGAGGGACTTGCATAAGTCATTTGACCAGTTGGGCCAACAAGAACTATTCCGTCGGGTGCATTTTCGATGAGTGACCTGTAATATTGTTCTGCATTGCTTATTTTTTCCTTTGCATTAATCAGATCGGTAATATCGCTCACCAAAACATGCCGGGCTTCTTTTCCCTGGTAATAGAGTTTATGCGAGCGAATAAGTACCTGAATAATTGTTCCGTCTTTTTTCAGGTGTCTCCATGCTCCGGCATTATTGAGTTCCTGATCAGTTTTTAAAATATCATTAAGCAATGCATCAACATCTTCGGGTGGCCTTATATCACGGAGCGTCATCCCCAAGAACTCTTCACGACTATATCCGTAGTGCTGAACAGCAGAATTATTGACTTCAAGAAAAGCAAGTGTTGCGAGGTCGTAAATCCACATGGGTTGCGGGTTTGCCTCAAACATGAGTTTATACAGGTTATTGCTTTGCTCAAGCTCTCTTCTGTAGAAGTACTCATCTGTCTGGTCTCTGAAAACCAATACTACACCATTTAATTCACCATCATCATCAAAAACAGGTGCTCCGCTATCGGCAATCGGAAATTCTTTTCCGCTCTTTGAAATTAAAATTGTGTGATTGGCCAGTCCAACTACAACGCCTTCCTTTATTACGTTGCCAACCGGATTAGCAACCTTATTCCTGGTTTCATAATTGATGATTTTAAAAATTTCTTCAATATTTTTATCTAATGCATCTTCCTCTTTCCAACCTGTAAGATTTTCAGCTACCGGATTCATGTTTCGGATTTTTCCACGATTATCGGTAATGATTACCCCATCTCCTATTGAATAAACCGTAGTCTTGAATTCTTCTTTTGATTGAAAGAGTTTTTTGAAAGTCTGACGACTTTTATTGACAAACAACAATGAAATTAGTGCAACTATTAAAAAAATAATCAATATAAAACCGGTAATTGAAGCCCATAATCTGAATTTGTGATCCTTATAAACTTCAGCTGAGTCAACTTTCACAACCAAATACCAGGGTGTGCGGGGAATAGCTGTTATGTAACCAATTACCTTTTCTCCCCTGTAATCGAGTCCTGAATAAACCCCTTGTTTTCCTTTAGCTGCCTTAACTCCAAGAATGTCATTATTATCTAAAGGAATGGTAATAGTTCCCGGTGATTGGTCGAGAAACCTGAGTTTATTCAAAATCCTCATACTGTCAGTCTCCATCTTGAGAAGTACTGACTCTGAAGTTATATGCTGTTGTGACCACAATTCCAAAATCGGATAAATTGAATTTTGAGGCAATTGTCTTAAGATCAAAGCATATTTAACTCCGGAAATGTCCTGGTATAAAGGAACAACAAAATCGATCCTTGCCTCTTTGTGCAATGGACAAAGGTATATATCAGTTGACTTGATTTCATTTTCAGCAAAGACATCATTAACGGTTTTCAGAACAATACTGTTAATATCTGAACCATCTGTTGGATAACTTCCAATAATCTCGCCTGTGTGTGTTATGATTGTTGCTTCATTGTAACCATGCATTTTAACAACATCACTCAGATAATTCATTAAGGATCCTGAATCATTACTCTGAATATACCGGGCAAGGAATGTTTTTAATGGCTGGCTGTTTAAATATACTCCTCCATCAGAAATTTCATCTGTGTACCATTCCGAAATAACATCACTTGTAATTTTGGCAATTCCGCTTATCTCGGTATTCCATGCGGCTAATGCCGACTTTTTCGCACTTCTGGAATAAAAGATCAGTGAAACAACAAGTATGAGCAGCACTAACCCGGATGCAATTCCTGTGAGCCAGACAGGCACTTTTCGCAGCAGGTTCATAATTCAAAGATTTTAGAATTTGTTTAAATTAAGCCTAACTCATAGACCCAATACTTGAACAAATATAGTCCTAAATTTAAAAAATATCAAAATTAATTTGCTTATTGACCAAATATCGACTTTTCCCGTTTCATATATTCGGTTGTGCAGGTTAGTGAATGATTTCGAACATTAATTTCTGCAACCTTCAATTACCAGTTAATTGGTTAACAATAAAACCATGCATAAAAAAAAGGGAATCGCTTTAGCAGCAACTCCCCGGTTATCAGGCTCTTAATAATTTACATTAAGTGGAAGGTAAAATCTTAAAACATATTATTGCTCTTCAAGAATGGTTTTAAGTTTACTAAGTCCATTTTCAAAATCAGCACCGAGCATTTCTTCGAAGTTCATAAACAACATCATGAGGTTCATGGGATATTCCATCCGGCCCGTAAAACCCCATTTTACATTAGTAACACTGTCGTTAACAGCGGTGGTAGTCATATAAGCAAAATCGGTTGTTTCGAACGGTTCAATAAAACGAAGTTCATAATCAATTCTTTCATTTTCTTTTATTGCCGTTATTTCCTGCTCCCCTTTTCCAACATTTTTATCCTGGCTTTCCCATGCTGAAACAAAACCAACTTCCCCGTCGGTACCTCGAAACTCTTTTTTCATTTCAGGGTCCATGCTTGCCCAGGTACTGAAATTGTCCTGATTTTTCAGGTATTTTATATAATCAAACACCTTTTCAACAGGCTGATTTATAACTACTTCGCGCTCGAGAGCATAATCCTTCTTCACAAAGATTGCCACGATGAGAGCCAGGGCAACGATGCCCACAACAAAAAACAGAATTCCTTTAATGATTTTCATGTGAATGTGATTTGGGTGAATAAAAATTCCCGAAAGGAACAGATTTGTCAAATATAAACATTCAGCCTGCAAAAAGTACTAACAGCACTTGAAAATTTTTGCCGAACGATTATCCCGGAATTAAGTTGTCCTTGAATATGGGGTTACATCGAGACTGGCAAAATCACCTTTCAGAAACTTAAAATAACCGGCAACTGCAATCATGGCTGCATTATCAGTAGTAAACTGAAAATCAGGAATAAATGCCTTCCATACCCCTTGATTCTGCCTTTCAAGAAAAGCAGCCCTAAGTGCCGAATTTGCCGAAACCCCACCTGCAACAGCTACGGTTTTTATTCCAGTTTGCTTAACGGCTTTCATGAGTTTATCCATCAGGGCATCCACAATTGCTTTTTGAATGGAGGCGCTGAGGTCGGCTTTGTTCTGCTCAATAAAATCTGGATTTTCTATTAACTGATCGCGCAAAAAGTAAAGAAAAGATGTTTTTAATCCGCTGAAACTAAAGTCTAGTCCGGAAATGTTTGGCCTGGCAAAAGAAAAAGCAGTAGCATCACCGTTTTTCGCATATTTATCAATCAATGGTCCTCCCGGATATGGCAAGCCCATAATTTTAGCTGCTTTGTCAAATGCCTCACCAGCAGCATCATCAATAGTCCTGCCCAATACAAACATTTCAAAATGGCTGTTTACCTGTACAATCTGCGTATGGCCTCCAGAAACAGTAAGGCACAAAAACGGGAAACCGGGTACTTGATCATCAGGTTTTCCGCTGGTAATAAAATGTGCCAGAATATGTGCCTGCATATGGTCAACTTCAATTAAAGGAATACCCAGTGCCCATGCAAAAGATTTGGCAAAAGAAGTCCCGACCAGTAATGAGCCCAGCAGGCCCGGCCCACGGGTAAAAGCCACTGCACTCAGGTCGCTGGCTTTAATTCCTGCCTGCTCAAGGGCATTGTTTATTACAGGAATAATGTGTTGCTGATGAGCCCGCGATGCCAATTCAGGCACCACACCTCCGAAAGCTGCATGAACCTCCTGGCTTGCTATTATATTTGACAGCAATTGCGTGTTTTGCAATACAGCAGCCGAAGTGTCATCGCACGAAGATTCAATACCCAGTATGTATGCCGGCATGATGAAAATAATTATGTAAAAAAGTTTAAAAACCTAACGTACAAAGCCCGATTTTTAAGACCTTTGCAGGTTAGCCAGCTATTCTTTTGCGGAAGCTGGAATGTTACTTACAAAACTGTTGCAAAGGTATTAAAAAGACTCTTCAAATATCGGCCCTGGCCTTCCTGTCTGCCTGCATATTGATGCTGGCAGCCTATGGTATCTTCAGAACCAGCTATGTTCAAACCAGACTGGCAACAGTTGTTGCCAATTACCTTTCTAAGGAACTGGGAACACAGGTAAGTGTGGGACAACTTGACATTTCCTGGTTTCTGGATGTAGTAATTATTGATATCATTGTTAAAGATAAGCAAAACAACACCTTGTTTAAGGCCGGAAGATTAAGGGCAAATATTGGTAAAATTAACCTTAAACGCAGATTCTTAGGCATTTATGCTTTTTCAATTAAAGATGCAGAAATAAATTTGTTGCGATTCAAGACAAAAGAGGAAATGAACTTTGATTTTATTGTCTCTTATTTTTCGGGAACCGACACCGCGTCAGCCGATACTTCCAGTTCAAAGCCCTGGAGGTTAGGCATTTCAGGAGTAAAAATCAGCAATACATCTTTTAGTTATTCAAACCAGTCAAAAGAGCCGACAGAAACTGGTGTTGATTACAATTATTTGAAGATAAATGACCTGAATCTGGAAATAAAAAAGATTAATATAGCCGGGGACAGTATTACCGGGCAAATAGAAAATCTGGGTTTTGTTGAAAAATCGGGTTTCCGGCTGAATGACCTCTCCACCCGGATTCTTATCAGGAGCGATTCCATTGTTGCCCGTAACCTTCATATTCTTACACCAGGCAGCCACATTAATCTGGATCTCAAATTCAGGCATTCCGGTTATCATGCCTACAATGATTTCATTGATAGCGTAAAAATAACCGGAGAATTCGACCGTACAAGTATAAAGCTGAGCGATATCGGCTTTTTTGCACCCGAGCTTGCTTCCATTGATGAAGTAATAAAAGTCCATGGAAAGATTACCGGCACAGTTGCATCGCTAAGAGCCAGAAATTTCAGGTTTGCCTATCGCGACAATACTTATTTTGAAGGAAACATTTCAATGGATGGACTCCCGGATATAAACGAAACATTCATTCACCTGAATATTAAAGATTTACGTTCCAACTATAAAGATTTTGAAGCATTCAGAATTAACAGCAAACCCATCGTCAAAGTTCCTGAAGATCTCAAAAATCTGGGTATAATTCGTATAAAAGGTTATTTCACGGGCTTCTTTTACGACTTTGTTTCTGCTGCTACATTCAACACAGCACTTGGGTCAATACAAACCGATCTGAGCTTAAAAACTGACACTAAAGAGAACATTAACTACAGCGGACATTTAAATATCCGAAACTGGAATCTCGGAAAAACCATTCAGGCTGAAGAATATCTTGGAAAAATTGATTTTAGTTCTGAAATCAAAGGCAGTTACAATACCAAAGCCGGTATTTCAGCTGCACTAAATGGGCTGGTAAGCAAATTAGATCTTCTTGGAAACAGTTTTAGCAATATCGAAATTGATGGAAACCTCGAAAACAAGCAATTCAACGGTATGCTCATGCTGCGGGATGAATTGATTGATCTTGACTTTAATGGGCTGATTGACTTTACCACCAAACTTCCTGAATTCAACTTTAAATCTTCTGTTAAAAATGCCTGGCTTTCAAAACTTAATATATGGAGCCGCGATTCTTCATCCTGCTTTAGTACTGAAATGGATCTCAATTTTAAAGGCTCAAATATTGATAATTTGTTAGGTACTCTTCGTTTTACTAATACCCTGTACACTGAAAAGGGAGTCAATTATCCACTAAGGAGTGTGGTGTTATCCACAACACAATTTCCTGATAACACAAAACAACTCAGTTTAGACTCAGATGTAGCCGAAATAAACTTTAAAGGTCAGTATGCCTTTGCCGATTTTTACTCTTCGCTGCTGAACATTCTCAATAACTTCCTGCCCTCTTTCAGGCCGGCTCCCGCTGAGCAAAGAAAAGTAAACATTGAACAACGTTTTGAATACACCATTAAAATCAGGGAAGACATAAAAGAGATCGCCGGGCTTTTTATCCCTTCACTTTCAATAAATTCACCAGTTTACCTTTTCGGAAGTTACAACTCCTCCAACAATATTGTGCTCATCAACGGACAAGCAGATCAGTTTGAGCTTGGGGGAATAAAATTTGACAACTGGTTCATTAGCGGTCAAAACAATGGCAACAGCCTTCAGTTTACCACAGGTTCTTCAGCAATCCTCTTTACCGAGGCCAGTGAAGAAAATGATCTTGAGCTTGGTATCGAAAACTTTGCATTTGATTTGATGATGCGGGGCGACAGCATCAGGTATGGTATTAAATGGCATGATAATGATTCGGGATTGAGAAACACCGGAAAAATAGCTGGAATTCTTTCCTTTTCAGATCAAATGATTATTAAATCAACTCTGCTGCCATCAGCCTTCACTGTAAATGACACAACTTTTTTGGTAAGTCAGAGCGGCGATTTTCTTGTTGACAGTACAGCCATTTTTGTTGATAATCTTTCGGTTAAAGGCCTGAATCAGGAACTTATGATTACCGGAAAAATAAGTAATGATAAAGCAGACACTCTATACCTGCAATTTAGTGATCTGAATATCTCCAATGCCGATCTGCTGCTCAGGCAGGATGGCATTGATTTCGACGGAATTCTGAATGGTAAAATTTCTGTAAATGACCTTTACCATGAAAGAAAACTACAAGCCGATATAAATGTTAAAGACTTGTACTTCAATAAGGAGAGGCTGGGAGACGCTTTCATACTTACCCGCTGGGATAACCAAAAATCGGGCCTTGAGGTATCGGCTGATGTCATTTATAAAGGTAATATTGGCTCGCACAAACCTGTTTCAGTAAGGGGATATATATACCCTGTTGCTGATACTTCTGATAACTTTGACCTTGATGTTGCATTTGTAAATTATAATCTGGCATCGCTTAACCCATTTCTCGAAGGTTTTGCATCACACCTCAGAGGGTTTACCAGTGGCCAGCTGACTTTAAACGGAACTTTCGACAAACCTGATTTTGAAGGATATCTGCAACTTATGCGGACTCAGTTGAAAATTGATTATCTCAATGTAATTTATTCGTTTGCAGACAAAGTGGAGATCAGGCCAGATCTGATTTATGCCAATAATGTGATGATTTATGATTCACTCGGAAATACCGGGCTGATGACATTTAAGTTACATCATAACTATTTTAATGACATGGTTATGGACATGAATGTGCAAGCCAGTTCGCTTTCCGGCCTGAATACGACCATCAGGCAAAATGAATTATTTTATGGCACAGCAGTTGCTACCGGACAGGTGAATATCAGAGGCCCTTTCGAGGATCTGAAAATGTCCATCAATGCTAAGTCTGAGAAGGGTACTAATATTTTTATTCCAATTAATCTGGACGTACAGGCCACTGAAAATGATTTTATCAGATTTGTAAGCAAAGAAACAGAAGACATCCAAACCGCAATATTCGAGCCGGTTACATCAGGCGTGAGCCTCGATATGCTGCTGGATGTTACCAAAGACGCCGGCATTCAGATCTTCCTTCCTGAAAACATCGGCAACATCAAAGCCACCGGCAGCGGCAGAATGGAAATGAGCATTGATACCCGCGGCGACATAACCATGTTTGGCGATTACAATATAGATGCCGGAACATTTCTGTTCACTTTCCAAAACCTGATTAACCGGGTATTTTCTATTGAAAGAGGCAGTATTATTTCCTTTACCGGAAGTCCTTACGATGCCAATCTGAATGTAAGGGCTGTTTATAAAGTCAGGGCAGCTCTGAGTGGCATTCCGGAACTCTCTGTTTTTGAGGAATACAATGGCCGAAGCATTCCTGTTGAGTGTATAATCCACCTGAAAAACAACCTTTACAACCCCGATATCGGTTTTGGCATCAGATTGCCAGATGCCGAAGACGACCTGAAACAAAGAATTTTTGCTGCGATCGACACCACCAACGATGTGGTTATGACTCAGCAAATGGTGTCACTTCTGCTCATGAAATCTTTCAGCTTCAGTGGCAATACAAACCTTGCCGGCAGTGTAGGGGCTTCATCCATTGAGATGCTCACCAGCCAGTTGAGCGGAATGTTGTCGCAATTAAGCAAAGATATTGACATAGGCTTAAATTACCGAACCGGCGATGCAATGACCAACGAGGCCCTGGAAGTGGCACTTTCCACTCATCTTTTCGACGACAGAGTAACTATTGACGGGAATTTTGGTATTACCAACTCAAGTTCTACCCAAAACACAAACAATATTGTTGGTGATGTAACTGTTGATGTAAAAATTACCCGCGATGGCAGGTTCAGGGTGAAAGCATATAACAAGTCCAACAACCCCTTTGAAGCCTCATTCTATAATGCCGATTATAAACAGGGAGTAGGTGTGTATTACAGGTATGAGTTCGACCGCTTTTCTGAAATATTCAGGCGTCAACGAAAAAAGGCAGTACCTTTATCCCCTTAAAAATTGATTGAACCCAAAAACCAAGGATTATGAAACGTTTAGCTACTTTTCTTCTGCTTATGGGAATAATGCCACTGATGCATGCACAAATTACCATAACGCAGAATGATATGCCGGCCATTGGAGATACCCTCAGAGTAAGCACTACTGTTTTACTTCCCGGGATTGATCCTGCACAAACCGGCCCCGGGTTTACCTGGAATTACTCCGATTTACAACCTCAAAACCAAAGGGTTGAAAGATTTGTTAGCATTACTTCCGTACCTTTTCTTTATCAAATAATATTTAATCAGAATGTTGCAAACCTGGCCAATCCTATTGATGCAGTTGATTTTCTGCCAGGCTTTGAAATATCAGATGCTTACATTTATTACAAGAAGAATCCGACCAATTATGTTAGACCTGGTTATGCAGTCACTGCGCTTGGTATTCCTGTACCCATGAAATTTGATCAGCCGGAGTTGCTTTACACTTTTCCTCTTACAGTTACATCAGCAAAGGATTCCAGTCAGTCCAACTACAGTCTGGCATTTCCGGGGCTCGGTTATTTCAGCATTGAACGTAAACGTGTAAATGAAGTAGATGGCTGGGGCAGTCTTACCACACCTTTTGGCACATTCGATGTACTACGCGTAAAATCAACCATCTATGAAAAAGACAGCTTATACCTCGATTCTATTCAATCCGGAATTCCTATCATCAGAAATTACATTGAATATCAATGGCTTGGCAACGGGCAGGGAATTCCTTTGCTCACCATTACTCAGGAAGGGCCGGCAACAACAGCCGTTTACCGCGATATTGCTCAAAATTTCAACCCGCTTATTGTTACCGGTGACGACCAAACCATTTGCAAAGGCGACACTATAAGTATTTCTGTAAGTGTTTCGGGTGGCACACCTCCATACACTTATTTATGGACCAACGGCGAACAAACCCCTGAAATAAGAGTCTGGCCGGAAGAAACCACCCCTTATGGAGTAATTGTTACCGACAGTCAGAATGCTGTTGCAGCAGGAAATGTAACTGTCGAAGTCATTCCGTTTGAAAAATTCACTTTTGCCTCCGATACCATTGTTGTTTGTGCCGGAAACAGCCTGCAGATAGATGCCGGAAGTGATTACACTCAGGTAAGGTGGTACATCAACAATATTCCGGTATCCCAGCTTTCGGAAATTATCATAGATTCCACTGGAATTGGTTTGAATACTGCAGTTTTAAGAGTTGAGTTCGAAAAAGATGGATGCTCAGGATTCGCTGAAACCATCATAAAATTTGAGATCTGTGGTGGCTTTGATGAGAACGGACTTTTTAAGTTAAAACTGCACCCAAATCCATCCAGAGATTATATCGTGCTTTCAGGTATTGAGCGGATTGCTGATTATAAAATCAGCATCATTGACTTCAATGGCCGGGTAATAAGCAACATAAAACCAGAATTAAGAAATGGACAGGTTGTAATTGATATATTCCATCTGCCTGCCGGATCTTATCTGATTACCCTAAAATCAGGCAGAAGCAGCATTTCTGCTGGATTTATCAGACAATAGATTATACTTGTCAAAAACACCACTCTAAAGAAAGATTAGGGTGGTGTTTTTAATTATAACGTTATACATTAATGATCAGATTCATAATGAAATGCGCTAATTCATGGATAATTATTTTCACATCAAACACTGATGTAAGAAAACTATTGAATCGGGATGAATCTGGATGGTCATTCAATAACAACTAATCAGACATAACCTAAAACAATCGAATTTTATAAAACAAGCAACCATACAAACATTCATTTTTATATCCTTGTCCACAAGTGCACGAACACTATCCGGAATCGGACACTATTTACATCATAAATTTTATGAATTTTGACTACTGAAGTCTGGCATCAAAAAAAGAAAATTATTTTATTAAACTGATTATCATGCATTTACAACAATTACAAAGATAAAGGTTTTAAAGTAAATAAATCCCGGACGAAATCAGGGTGTTTCAGAATAACGAACTATATAGCACGCATTTACTTGACATACAATCACTTATAAAACCTGGCACGGTTTTAGCAAGCACCATAATCGAACAAAAAAGTTAAAGCCATGAAAACTTTAAAAACTCTTATACTGCTTGCAGCACTCACTTTTTCTGGTATTAATGCAACGATAGCCGGAGCAGACCAAAACTTGCCTGACTACTATCAACTATCCTCTGCCAGTGTTGACACCCTTGGTTCAATCACTTTTCCGGCAGAATTGCTACCTATTGCTCCTGAAGAGGAATATATTAACGACATTCCTTTCGACACCAAAAAGGTAAGCTCCGGCTATTTTGTTGCCAATATGCCTAAACCAGAGAAAGAAACTGAATTTAACGACATACCTTTTGACACCAAAAGTGTATCTGATCGTTATCTTAACATCCCCGTTTCAGGGGTAGGACCTGATCCTGAAAGTTACATTAACGACATACCTTTTAATACAGCCTGCATTGCCAAACGATTCACAGGCAATTGCAATCCAGCTGTTTGCCATTAAAATATTCGGGATTATTATTCCGGGTTGAGATTTTCGTCTTGCAGAATTGTCTCTCAAAAGCACAAAGGGCAGCTTAATGCTGCCCTTTGTGCTTTTTATAAATGGAATTAACCCAAAATTATTCCGATTAACGTAGCAGAAAGCAACGAAGCCAATGTACCTCCCAGCAATGCTCTCATTCCGTATTGCGAAAGCAGCACTCTTTTGCCCGGGGCAAGCGAACCTATGCCACCAATCTGAATACCTATTGACGCAAAATTGGCAAATCCACACAACATATAGGTTGCCATAATAATACTCTTTGGATTGGTTAGCCTTGCGGTTTCTTTTAAATCTGCAAGACTCACATAACCAATAAATTCAGTAAGTATAAGTTTTTCTCCAAGCAGCTGTCCGAGCATAATTATATCGTTGGTCTCAACCCCAATCAGCCACATCAGAGGAGCTAAGATGTATCCCAGCAACACCTGAAGTGAGAG
>JANJXJ010000075.1 GCA_024709105.1 Lentimicrobium sp.
GACAAACCTGTTATGGTGTAAGTGTCGGAGGTTGCTCCGTTAAGGTTTTCATGTTTGTAAGGGAATCTTCCGGGGGCTGTTGTATAACGGTTGCGGAATACCGGCAAAATGCTGTTTCCGATATGGAGGTGAGTTTCTGTGAGTCCGTAAACATCAAATACAGTGTAAGTTACAGTGGCAGTTGGAGGTGTGTAGTTTACTGTTAAGGTTCCTACATGAGTTCCGTTTCCAATGTTGCACTGACCAGCACCTGCATACATCGGCCATGAATAGGTGCCTGCACCAATCGGGCCGTTTGACCAACCCCAGTTGTTTGAGTTAACACCTGCAATGTTGAGGAAGCAGGTAGCTGTGGCTTCGCCGTAAGCATATGCTGTTTCACAACCGCCAAGTGGGGGAGGAGGAGGGGGTGTTTCGCACTGCTGTACACAGTAATTGATGTAATATCCATCTGATTTTGAGGCACTTTTACCCCATACCTGCATACTTTGTCCCTGCGCATTTCTTAACTGCATATAGGCTACTACGATAAAACATTCAGGAAGTGTGCTCAAATTGTAAAGATATTCACGATACTGAACATTGGCTGCCTGTGAATGCCAGCTTTGATTGGGCAGTGAACCCGGATTAAAATCTCCGCTTCCATCGGGATTAAGAATATTGTAGGATGAAAGAGCTGTTAAACCTTCAGGAGTTCCAACGTAAAGTGCTGCATTGTAAACATACCAGCTGGCGTCGGTCACCTGATATTTAATCAAAAGCTGGGTTTCATCATTACCGATAGAAACTGTAGCTGGTGAAAGGGTCTGTGCAAAATTCACCATAGGCAATACCTGAGGTGCACCACAATAAACCAGGTCGGTTTTTAATTGAATTTCGTTGGCTGACGAAAGTTTGTCATCAGCAGTTTCCTCGTTTTTTTTGCAGCTGGATAATATTACCGGAACTGCAATTGCGAGCAGCAGAAGTTTGTGAAATTGTGCTTTCATGTCTGTATTATTTTGTTTATCAAGTTATAAACCTTGTAATTTTGAAAAAGTTTTGTTACCGAAGCGCCAGAGAGAAAATTTTTTTACATAAATTTGTTAATCACCTAATAAACAGTAATATAGCTTTTTAAAATACGTATAAATACGTATTGATGTTTTTGTACTAAATTTGCTTGTGTGTTGATAATCAGAATTATAACGCAATTAGTTAATTTTGGGATAGCTATTGGGATTTCTTTTTTTGCGGGGTTTCTTAAAAAGATGCTCACAATGGCAAACAGGACTCTTTCAATGCTGAGCGTTTATTAAATACTCAGGCCAATCAGGATTTTATGTATTGCTGAAACCGTTTCTTAACTTTTATTCTTATCTTTACTCTTGTTTATTGTTTAACAGTTGTCAAAACTAATAAATCATGAAAAAACTTACGTTTGTAATTTTCGCAATTCTGATCAGCAGTTTGTTCTCAGAAGCACAGGAATTCACCAATTTTATTTCCTGTAAAGTAGATGGAAAAGAATATAAAGCGGAAGCTAAAAAGATGAAAATCCCGGTTTCGGGTTTCAGTTATCTGGCATTGGCTTCGTTTCAGGTTTCGCCTGATGTACAGGTTTGGCTGAGGTTCTATTATTTTACTGATAGCTTAAAGCCAGGTACTTACGAAATTATTTCGGAGGAAGGCCTCGAAAACGAATCAAAGAAAAAGGCCGACCGCTCCAAAGTATGGGTTTTGGTTGACTATACCGAAGAAACCAAGGGAATGGGACATGCTTTTCACGATGGCGAGTCTTTATCAGGAACAGTAACCATTGATAAAATAAGTTCATCGTCCATCGAAGGCAGCTTTGAAGCCACTCTTACCGGAGTGTATTACAAAAAGCGGGCAGTGGCTACTATGACAGGCTCTGGAATTAAAGGTAACCTCGAACGCAAGGTGCTCACCAAAGCCGGGGGTGGAATGCTTGCAAATGCCGGCCCTCATGATCATGACAATGTTAAGAAGTCAGACGAAACCGATACTATTGTATTGAGTGAAGGTCGGTTTTTTGTTGACTGGTCAAAGGCCGCAAAAGAATAATTCTTCTTTTCCTTTCATTTATTATTCTGCTTCTGAAGCAATGGCTGAATCTTTTTCCAAAGCTTAGCTATTTCTTTCAGCCTGATGTTCTGCCTGTCTTATTTTTCAAAAAAAAACCGGCTGTTTTTTCAATTTGCCGCATTACTTTTCAGATTTAGCTGGATTAACTGATATATTTTCTTTTGTTTTAGTAAAAAGGGAAGTAGTTAATTCAAACTGTTGACATGAAGGATATCATCAGGCCCTTACAATCCACTATGTTTGCTCCTGCCGAGCGCAGCAACGCCAAACAACTGCTTGAGTCTCATCAGGAACTCATGAACGACGAGATGCTGCGCATGATATCGGATGCCATGCCTGATGTAGCAACCATTTTATCGCCTGAGCGGCAGATAGTTTATGCGAACAAGGCACTGTTAGACCTGATATCGGGCAGTAATCAGGATGATTACCTAGGCGATAGGCCCGGAGAGTTGCTTAATTGTATTCATGCCGCCGAAACCCCTGGTGGTTGCGGCACAACAGATTCCTGCCGCTTTTGCGGCGCGGTGAATGCTATTATTGAATGCCAGAGAACCCGGAAGCAGGTAAAAAATGAGTGCAGAATTACATCGAAAATCAACAATCAGCCGGTTTCGTTCGACCTTCAGGCAACAGCCACACCTTTCCCGTATTCGGGTAAGCAGTTTATAGTTTTTGCAGTGAAAGACATCAGTGATCAGAAGCGCCGCCGGGCATTGGAGAAAATGTTTTTTCATGATGTTTTAAATACTGCTACCGGCCTTAACGGGATGCTTTATGTGATGAAGGAAGCCGAAGATCCTGCTCAGATCAGAGTATTTATAGAATTTGCCGAAAAGGCAGCCAACGACCTGGTAGAAGATATTCTGGCTCAACGGGCATTGAGCGCTGCCGAAACCGGCGATCTGAAACTGAATATTGTGGAATACGATGCAGCCGAAGTTATGCGCGATGTGGCTGCCTATCTGAGGCATCATAAAATTGCGGAAGGGAAGAAAATTGAAGTTGCTCATTTCGACGGATATCTCGAGACACGTTGCGATGTGCAGCTTTTGAAACGTGTACTGATCAATCTGGTAAAAAATGCATTGGAAGCATCATACCGGAGCGATACTATAAAAGTTGAAGCCTTTGAAGATGTAAACAGAATAATATTCAGGGTATCAAATCCCGGATATATACCCGATGGTGTCAGGCAACAGATTTTTCAACGCTCTTTTTCCACCAAAGGAGCCGACCGTGGACTGGGAACCTATTCGGTAAAACTTCTCACAACCAAATACTTAGGCGGAGAGGTTAATTTTACCAGCGATGAAAGCAGTGGTACGGCATTTACTGTTTGTTTGCCAGCAGTTTAAACAGAACTTTTCAGTTGTTTCTTTTCAGTCTTAGAAAACAAGTAATTTTCCCTCGGACAATATCTTATGGGTTTGAATAAATAGATGCAAACCGCACAGGGTGTTTTTAGCTTTTTTTGGTTAATCCGTTTTAGTTAGGGCAGGATTTATTATTTTTGGGCACGAAAAGTTAAAAATCATGCTGAATTCAAAAAAAATAGTCCGGGCTTTATTGGCTCTGCTCATGCTTTCCTTTGCCGTATCATGCTCTGCCCCTGCGTATAAGCAAAATAAATACAAGAGTGGCAAACGTTTCAGAGATTGTGGTTGCTATAAACCAGAACTGAAGCCCAATACTGCCCTCAGTTATTATGAACAAAGGTAAAACCCTGGTTCAGGCGCTTGAGGTTTATTTGCCCGAAGGCAGTATACAGCCTGTAGTTGATTGGTTTTCAAAGCATCATGTAATTCTCAGGATATCCCGCAGCCGCAGGTCAAAGCTGGGTGATTTCAGGAGCCGCGGGCAATTGCTGCCCCCGGTTATATCGGTAAATCACGACCTTAATCCTTACAGTTTCTTGGTTACCCTGCTTCACGAAATGGCTCATGCCGAAGTCTTTTTCAGCCGTAAAAGGAGGGTTTTACCTCACGGGCAGGAGTGGAAATCGGCCTACCGGTCAATTGCTATGCCTTTCCTTGAAGTGGAAAGCCTGCTGCCTGAATTCAGGAAGGTTTTTGGCGGTTATCTTAAAAACCCGGCAGCATCAAGCACTTCCAACAATGCCCTGGCATCTTATCTTAAAACATTGGATGCTCCCCGCAATGTGGTATTGATTACCGAGATTCCGCAGAATTCACATTTTTCACTTCCTGATGGACGCATTTTTCGCAAAGGAGAGAAATTGCGGAAACGTTTTCGCTGCGAATGCCTGAACAACAAGCGTATTTACCTGTTCAGTCCGATGGCTGAGATCAATCCATTGGGAGATGTTGCCGGAATTTTATAATTTTACCCCTTTACATTGTATTTTTGCTTTCTTTTGACAACCAACCTTAAATCAATATGAATCAGAACAATTTCTGTATCATTATGGCAGGTGGAGTAGGAGCCAGATTCTGGCCTATGAGCCGCCAAAACCACCCGAAACAGTTTATAGATATTCTGGGCACCGGCGAAACCCTGATACAAAGTACTTTCAGGAGATTTACCAAAGTTTGTCCGCCCGAAAATATTTATATTGTCACCAACGAGATTTATAAAACCCAGGTGCTGGAACAGTTGCCCATTGCTGAAGAGCAGGTGCTTTGTGAGCCTTCGCGCCGAAACACTGCTCCCTGCATAGCTTATGCCAACTATCGCATCATGCAGAAAAACCCCGATGCCAATATTGTAGTTGCCCCTTCTGACCACATCATCCTTAAAGAAGATGTTTTTACCGAAGTAATTACATCGGCATTAAAGGCCTCAGAAAACAATGATTGGCTGCTCACACTTGGGATTCGTCCCAGCCGCCCTGATACAGGTTATGGCTACATTCAGTATGATGACACCCTGGGTGATGAGTCGGATGCCAGAATCAGAAAAGTAAAGACTTTTACTGAAAAACCTCAGCTTGAAATGGCGAAGCAGTTTCTGGCAAGTGGCGATTTTCTGTGGAACTCGGGAATTTTTATCTGGAGGTTAAAAACCATTTTATCTGCCTTCAACAGCCATTTGCCCGATGTTGATAAATTATTCAGAGCTGGAATTGGTAAATATGCTACCCCTGAAGAAGATGCTTTTATCAAGCAGACTTACTCCATTTGCAAAAGCATATCCATTGACTATGGCGTAATGGAAAAGGCTGAGAATGTGTATGTTCTGGCGTCAGACTTTGGATGGAGTGACCTGGGAACCTGGGGCTCGCTTTACGAAACCCGCAACAAGGACGACAAAGGAAATGCAGTGGTAGGTCAGCATGTAATGCTTTACGACAGCAGCAATTGTGTGGTTAATATGCCTAAGGACAAACTGGTTGTTTTGCAGGGTCTCGACGACTATATTGTTGTGGAAGATGCCGGAATACTGCTCATCTGCAAAAAAACCGACGAGCAGCAAATCAGGCAGTTTGTAAATGATGTAATGATCGAAAAAGGCGAAAAGTACATCTGACTTTAATGGCGGCAACAAGTGCTTAATTTAAAATTTCTGCAAATTATGCCCGCCTTTACAAAATTGTAAAAACCAATCAAATCAATAACTCAATGAAAAAACTTGTAATTCTGTTTTTTGTGTTGTTCTCAACGTTGGCCAGAGCCGACGAGGGAATGTGGTTGCCTCTGCTGATTGACCGCCTCAATCATGTGGATATGCAGAAAGAAGGCCTCAGGCTGACAGCCGAAGAAATTTACAGCATCAACCATTCCAGCCTGAAGGATGCCATCATTCAGTTTGGAAATGGCTGTACCGGAGAAATCATCAGCAGTCAGGGACTTGTACTTACCAATCACCATTGCGGCTACGGTGCTATTCAATCGCACAGCACCATTGAGCATGACTATCTGGCCGATGGTTTCTGGGCTATGAACCTGAAAGAAGAATTGCCAAACGAAGGCCTTACTGCAAGATTTTTGGTTCGTATTGAAGACGTTACGCAAAGAGTTTTGGCTGTTTTAAGCGACGAAATGAACGAAACCGTGCGGAATGAGAAGATATCGGAAATTGCCAAAACCATTCAGGACGAAGCCACCAAAGGCAATGGATATCAGGCGCGTGTTGCATCATTTTTCAACGGTAATGAGTTTTATCTGTTTGTATATGAAGTATTTCGTGATGTAAGGCTGGTGGGAGCACCTCCTTCTTCTATCGGCAAATTCGGTGCCGATACCGACAACTGGATGTGGCCCCGCCATACCGGTGATTTTGCCATTTTCAGGGTGTATACCGGCCCCGATGGTAAACCTGCCGATTTCTCGAAAGACAACGTTCCCATGAAACCCAAACATCATCTGCCTGTTTCGCTGGATGGTGTTCAGAAAGGCGATTTTGCAATGATTATGGGTTACCCCGGAAGTACCGACAGATATCTCACTTCATATGGAGTTAATCTGGCCATTGAGGTAAGTAATCCCACCATTGTAAAAATAAGGCAGAAGAAACTCGAAATCATGCGTAAAGACATGGATGCCAACAGAGAAGTTGCCATCAAATACGCATCGAAGTATGCTGGTATTTCAAATTACTGGAAATACTACATCGGGCAAACCCGCGGTTTGAAAAGGCTAAAGGTTTACGATGATAAAAAAGCCATTGAAGCTGAATTTGCAGCCTGGGTCAATACCGATGCAGCGCGCAGGTCGAAATACGGTTCGGTGCTCCCGGATATTGAAGCTGCTTACAATACCATGGGCGATTATACTCTGCAACGCTGGTATTATATCGAATCCATCGCCCGTGGAGGGGAAATTATGTCGCTTGCACAATCGTTTACCGGACTATCGAATGAGCTGAAGGCTGAGAAACCAGATGAAGCCAGAATTACAAGGTTAAAATCAAATCTGGCAAAATCGGTGGAAAGGCATTTTAAAAATTACAACCAACCTACCGACCTCAAGCTGCTTTCGGCTATGCTGCAGATGTATTACGAGAATGTACCCGTTGAGCAGCAACCAGCTTCTTTCAGAGCGATAGTTGCTAAGAACAAAGGCAATTTCGACAAGCTGGCACAAAGCATTTTTGCAAAATCAATGTTTGCCAGTCAGGAGAAAATTAATGCATTTTTGAATAAGCCATCAGCAAAGGTATTGGCAAAAGACCCTGCTTTCAGTTTGATAAACTCTTTTATGGAAAAGTTCAGGGAAAACCAGAAAAATCTGGAACAGCCATCCGAGAATCTTGCGCGTGCCAACAGGCTTTTTGTGGCAGGTCTGCGCGAAATGCAACCCGACCGCAAGTTTTATCCCGATGCAAATTCAACCATGAGACTGACCTATGGTAAAGTATTAGATTATTACCCGGCCGATGCAGTTCATTACAATTTCATTACTACCCTGAAAGGTGTAATGGAAAAGGAAGACCCTGACAACTGGGAATTTGTAGTTCCTGAAAAACTGAAGGAGCTTTATCACAATAAGGATTTTGGCCCTTATGCCATGGAATCGGGTGAAATGCCGGTTGCCTTCCTTTCAACCACCGATATTACTGGTGGAAACTCGGGAAGTCCTGTATTGAATGGCAAAGGTGAACTGATCGGACTGGCCTTTGATGGAAACTGGGAAGCCATGAGCGGGGATATAGCTTTTGAACCGGAGCTTCAAAGAACCATCAGTGTTGACATCCGTTACGTACTTTTTATCATTGACAAATACGCAGGTGCCAAAAATCTTATTGAAGAAATGACCATAGTTCCTAAACGTGCCAAAGTAAAGGAAGGGGTTGCTTCAGAAAATGCTCCGGTAGAAGTTGAATCAGTGAATTAATACAAATAATTTTTAAAGAGAGCCCGGTGAATTCCGGGCTTTTTTTTTGTGCACCCTCACTTTTTTTATAGTTCTTGATTAAGTTGGAAATATTTAAATAATTTTTTTTAAAAAGTTGGATATAAATTTGATATTTTGTAAATTTGAGAATTGATTGACTGGAATTCCAGGTATCTGAAATTAAATCAAAACAGACCAGAATTTATGAATCGGACTTCCGGTAACAACGACAATAATTACAACCGTTTTACTCTCGCTTTTACAGATAAAGTGGATGAAGAGTCATTTAAATTGGTGTATTTTTCAAATTCCTTATTTCAGTTCAGGTTTTCATTTGTTGTCGTTACTTTATTATATGGTGTTTTTGCCTTTCTGGATAACCGTATTGTACCGGAGTATGCCGAATTGTTTCATGTTATCCGGTTTTATTTCGTAGTTCCGGTGCTTACTTTTACCTTGATTTATTCATTTTGGCGAGGTTTTGAAAAAAACTGGCAATTGCTTCTGGTGTTATGCGCAATTGTTGGAGGAAGCGGAATAGCTGTAATGACAATGCTAGTTCCTGATAACTATACCTACTATGCCGGAATGATGCTGATTTTTTCAGCGAATTATTTCTTTATCCGTCTTCGGTTTGTTTATGCCACCATTGCTGGATGGTTGATACTTTTAATTTATACCACAGGTGCATTCTTTTTTACTTCTACACCCGAAGATTTGATTACCAGCAATAATTTCTTTTTTATAAGTGCCAACCTCATTGGCATGTTTGCAGCATACCATATTGAACTTTACGACAGGCGAAATTTTATATTGAATAAAAAGCTCGATTTTGAGAAATTCCAGGTGGAAGAGATCAACAGAAATCTTGAGGAAATAGTAAAAGAGCGAACCAAAGACCTCTTAAAGGCAATGGAGAAAGCTCAGGAAAGCGATCGTTTAAAAACTGCATTTCTGGCCAACATGAGTCATGAAATACGCACACCCATGAATGGTATTCTGGGATTTACACAGTTGCTCAAATTTACTGAGCTTGATAGTAAACAACAGCATGAATATATCGAAATTATTGAAAAGAGCGGCGCCCGTATGCTGAACATCATCAACGATATTATCGATATTTCGAAAATTGAAGCCGGTTTAATTACTTGCCGCATTTCTCCAACCAACATCAATGAGCAGCTAAGGCATGTTTTCTCATTTTTTCGTCCACAGGCGATAGAGAGGAACCTAAATTTTTCACACACACCCACACTCCCCGACATTGAAGCCTGGATCGAGACTGATACTGAGAAATTTTTTGCGATTTTTTCGAATCTGGTGAAAAATGCATTGAAGTTTTGTGATGAAGGCTCCATTGAATTTGGATACATCAAAAAAGGTGATGTACTTGAATTTTATGTTAAGGATACGGGAATCGGCATTCCTGAAGAAAGGCAGCAAGCTATTTTTGAGCGGTTTATACAGGCCGATATCGAGGATCGCAGAGCTGCTCAGGGAGCAGGACTAGGACTCTCAATAGCCAAAGCATATACTGAGTGTATGGGTGGAAACATTTGGGTAAAATCAAAGGAGGGAAGCGGTTCGGTTTTTTACTTCACCATTCCTTATAAACCAATTTCAAGGACTATAATAGTTGATGAAAATTCGCTTAATAATAATTCAATTGTTAAAGTTAAAGATAAAAAACTTTCAAAGAAATTTAAAGTACTTGTTGCTGAAGACGATGAGGTGTCGGAGAAGTTGCTGAAAATAATTTTAGCCAAATGTACAGATATTCTTTTTACTGCAGGCAGCGGAACCGAAGTATTGGAAATTCTCAGCCATCATCAGGATATTGATCTGATTTTTATGGACATTCAAATGCCCGAAATGAACGGACTGGAAGCAACCCGCCGAATCCGTGAAACCAATAAGGATATTGTTATTGTTGCTCAAACAGCGTTTGGTATGTCGGGAGACCGCGAGAAAGCGATTGATGCCGGTTGTAATGATTACATCTCGAAACCTTTAAAAAAAGAAGAGGTACAGGCTATTCTGACTAAGTATTTTAGTAAAAATTGCTGAGAATTGTCAGCACATTCATCTGAATTGTACAAGTTTTCTATCAGCTTTTAAATGAAGTTCAAATAAAATAGTCGTCCTCATATTTGTTACTTTTGTCTGATCAAATAACCAATTTTAAAAATACTGCTTATTTGCTCTGCTAACAAATGGAGCAAGTTCATTAAACCGGATTGGCAGTTATAACCCGCTTAAAATATGCCCCTCGAAATTGAACGTAAGTTTTTGGTCAAGAGCCAGGATTACAAGTTGTTGGCTATTCCAATTATGTATAGCCAGGGATATCTGGCCATCTTACCCGACAGAGAAGTGAGGGTACGGAAAGCAGGCAACAGGAACTTTATTACGATTAAAATCAAAATAAACGACACTTCCCGCCACGAATTTGAGTACCCTGTTCCCGCTGAAGATGCTGATTTTATGCTTCAGAATTTGTGTGTTGGGCCAGTTGTTGAGAAACTGAGATATCGTATTCCTCAGAGGGATTTGTTTTGGGAGGTTGATGAGTTTACCGGTGCCAATGCCGGCCTGGTAATTGCCGAAATTGAACTTCCTGACTCTGATTACACTTTTGAAAAGCCAGGCTGGGTGGGAGAGGAAGTAACCGGCGACGATCGCTACCTGAATGCAGCTCTTGCTCTCAATCCCTACAAAAACTGGCAAAATGAAGCAAAGTAAACCCGAAGAGTCATACAGCAGGATTCTTGAAGAAACTCTGCAATTAAAAATGCTGCTTTCCAAACAGGCAAAATACTACTCGGTTGCAAGGCTGCTTGTTTTTCTTCTTATAATTGTCGCCGGATATCTTGCCATTACAAACAGTTCAGTTTACTGGATTATTTCAGTTGGATTTCTTGCTGCATTTATCTGGCTTATGATCAGGCATATAAAGGTTCTGGAAAAGCAAAAGTTTACTGATGCCTGCATAGAAGCTGTAAAACAGGAACTCGAAGCCTGCAGAGAAGACTATTCCTCTTTTGACGGATGTGCTTCCTTTTCTGACTCTTTCCATCATTATGCACCCGATCTTGATATATTTGGCAATTTCTCTATCTGCCAGATGCTCAACCGGACTGTAAGCCCGGCCGGAAGTAAAATACTGGCAGAATGGTTAAAAAACTCATTAACAAAAGCTGATGAAATCTATAAACGGCGGGACGCCATTAAAGAACTGGCCGAATTGCCGGAATGGAGACTGAAATTCAGAGCGTTGGGAATGACTGCTGACGAAGCACCGGAAGATTTGAAGTCATTTTACGATTGGCTGGAAACCCCGGCTTTGTTTCAGAAACGGATGTTTGGCATCATTCTGCTTCTGGCTCCTTTAGTATCGCTTTCAGTTCTTGTCTTGCTTATTTCAGGCATACTGAGTATTCAGCTTTTTATTTTGTATCTTTTTATACCTCTTGCAGTTACCGGATTATATACCAAACGCATCGGGCAACGGCACATGATGCTCAGCCGCAAAACCAGTTTGTTGTATAAGTATGCCAGACGTTTTGCAATGGTTGAAAATGAAAATTTTAGCAGCGATCTGCTTAATGAATTCAGTTACAGGCTAAAACCTCAGGGTTTCTCAGCAGGAAAGAGCATCAGCCAATTGGGCCGGATTACCTCTTCGTTGGATACTCGCCTTAACTTTTTGGCTGGATTTGTTCTTAATGTGCTGCTATTGTGGGATATAAGGCAGATGCGAAGGCTTGAGGAATGGCAAAGCAAGCACCGCAGCTATCTGCCTGTCTGGTTCAACACTCTGGCAGAAACAGACGCTTTAACCGGAATGGCAGCGTTTACTTACAGCAAACCCGATTTCATATTTCCTGTAATCAATACTTCCGGTTTTGGATTGAAGGCAGCTGATGCTGGCCACCCGCTGATCCCGGCGCATGAAAGAGTAAATAACCATATTAATCTTAATGGTTCAGGTAGTTTTAATATCATCACCGGCGCAAATATGGCAGGCAAAAGTACTTATCTGCGAACCATCGGGGTAAATCTGATACTTGCACTGAATGGATGTCCGGTGTGTGCTTCATCGTTTGAATGTTATCCGGCTGGTGTTTTTACGAGTCTGCGAACCACCGACTCCCTGAGCGCAAGCCAATCATACTTTTTTGCAGAACTTCTCAGGCTTAAGGAGCTGATTGACAGGCTTAAATCAGGAGAGCAATTATATATTTTGCTTGACGAAATACTTAAAGGAACCAACTCGGCCGACAAACAAGCCGGCTCCAAAGCACTGTTAACACAACTTATTCAGATGAAAGCATCGGGTTTTATTGCCACTCATGACCTTGAACTGGGTAAGCTGGCCGATGTTTTTCCAGGCCTGGTAGTAAACAATAGTTTTGAAGCTGAAATAATTAATGATACCCTGCATTTTGATTACAAGTTAAAACCTGGAATTGCCCGGAATATGAATGCCACATTCCTGATGAAACAGATGGGTATAACCATCGGTTCCAACTAACCGGAACAATAGTGAATCAGGAGTTTTTATACTTTCTCAGGGAAATTTTAAGAAGTAAGCCGAAACCCCGGGGTGTGGGTTCCGGCTTTAACTCTTCCAAAAAGGGGAAGGTAGTTTACTTAATTAATGCCGGCTATTTATAAGTCTTGAAAATTAATTTCCTGAGAACTCTACAATAAAAGTCCGGCATGTAAGCATGGTAATTATTAATATTTTATAAATCTGGCAGACACAAACTCTTTTTCCGATTCAAGCCTGAGGATATAAACTCCCGGTGCAAGAAAACCAGTACTGATGACTGTTGAGAAAGGCACTTCGTTGATCACACGCCCATCCAGGCTCATGATTTTGCAGGTTGAGAAGTTGTTTTTGGTTTGAATATTGAGCAAATCGCTGGCTGGATTTGGGTAAACACTTAAAGCTTCCTTCATAGCAATACCTGAATTGCCAACTATGGTTTCTGATTTGAAAAATGAGATTCCGTTTGCTTTTCCATCTTCTATCCTGAGTTCGCCAACCAGATAAAAATCGTTGGTGTACCAGCGATAAGTGGAGTAGGTATTGGTTTCGGTTCTGTCGAAAACCCAGCCGTTTTCCCAGTTGTAAACTGAATCAACTGATACGATGTCTTCTCTGACTCTCAATACAGGGAAAGTGGAATATGGTGTTGACATGATTCCTGCTGCATCGCCAAGTAAAGAAACTGACAGATGACTGATTTGCATTATGGAATCCAGCAAAACACCTGCATTACGGGTAGCCATATACCAGGTGTAATTTGAGGTTTGATTCAGGCTTTTACCATAATAAAATGGCAATGGCAGGCTCACAGGATATGGGTTGCAATTGATATGGATAGCAATCGTATAAGCTCCGAAAATGGTTAACATGTCTTCATCGCCAACAAAGCGGATTCCATCATCACCATATTGAATATATTCATAATCATAATAGGGCATCAGATTTCCGTTTCTGTGGCTGATTGCAGCATTGGCATCGGGGTAAGCCTGATTATTATGAAGTCCCTGGGTTGGCAGATACAGGGTTGTATCGTAGGTTGCCGGAATAAGATTTGTGAAATCCCATGCCTGATTCAGTCCCGGATTTCCCGGATCTACCTGTGTTGTATTATCAACTGCCTCAATAATTTGTGTCCCGATGGTTGGTAGGTCTTCCAGGGTAATAGTTATCTGGGCTCTGGACTCAAATGATACAAAAGTCAAAGCAATCAGGATGATTTGTAAAAATGGTTTCATCAACACCTCCTTCTTTAAATGATTTTGAATATTAAGGCAAAACTCGCAACAATAAGGGGATGAGTCAATCACCCTTTGATGTGATATTGCATGGGAGAGGTTGCTTTTCCGGCAGAAGAAGCAGTTTTATTTTTTTGAAAAGTAATTTGCTATAATTTAATGTTTTATGCATTTAAGCAAAGCCTCAGTTCGCGTTCGTACCTGAAGCTTCTGATATATTTTTCTAACATGAGTGCGCACAGTTTCAATGCTTATATATAGTTCTGAGGCAATCTCCTTATAGAGAAATCCTTTTGAAAGATAGTTAAGAATTTCTTCTTCGCGGGGTGTTAGACTTACAGAAGAAACTGAGTGAAATACAGGCCGGGCAAAGGTCTGCACCACTTTTCTGGCTATTTCACCACTCATAGGTGACCCGCCTGAGGCGAGTTCGCGGATCGCTTCCAGAAGTTTTGCGGGAGGGGTCTTTTTCAAGAGATAACCTGTTGCACCAGCCGAAAGTGATTTAAAAATTTCTTCGCTGTTATCAAAAACAGTAAGCATCATTACCTGTAATTCTGGCCATGAATTCTTAATACAAATGATACATTCAATACCACTCATGCCGGGAAGGTTAATATCCATCAGCACTACTTCCGGCAGCAGGCCGGGTAAAATCTCCAGGGCCTCTTCAGCGGTTCTGCACGAGGCAACACAACTGTACCCTTCGCTACCATCGATGAGCAGATGAAGCCCGTTTCGGATTGCATCATCATCTTCAACTACCATCACTCGGATCGGGTCGCTCATATTTTGTTTTTATATTCAGCAAATGTAATGGGTTTTTAATCTGTTTACATCCCCTGTTTGTGTGAAATAGCTTTTTATAAATCCATTGAGAGGCTGATGGAAGTGCCATTATTTTCTGAAGAAAAAATCTTTATCTGACCTCCGCATTCCAGCACTCTGCGCTCCATATTACTTAAACCGTTTCCCAGATTTGACGAATTATCAGGATTAAATCCAATGCCATCATCCTTAATTTCTATGCTTATTTTTTTTCCTGCAACTGCGATCTTCATCAAAACATTACGTGCACGGGCATGTTTGGAAATATTATGCAGCGCCTCCTTGATAGTAAGAAACAAATTTCTTCTTATTTCTGCAGTCATCGGGAGATTTTCAATCTGATCAGGGAAAACAAACCTTATGGAAGTATCCGTTGATTCGAAGTATGCTGAGGCATAACTCCTTACATAGGAAGAAAAACTATCAAGGAAGTCATTTCTGGGGTTCATGGCCCAAATGATCTCGCTCAGCTCATCCACCACACTTCCGGCAATTTCAGAGATGTCATCAATCGTTTCTCTGGATTTTTCCGGATTATTTTGCTGAGTTTTCAGAATCTCACTTAGTATTGAAATACGGGTAAGACTTGCGCCTACATCATCGTGCATATCTTTTGAAATCCTGAGCCGCTCTTTTTCAAGGGCGCTTTCCTGTTCCATCGCTTTAATACGGTTGGTATACCTTATTCTTTGAATCCTTTTAACTATTAATACAGTTAGCAAAACCAGCAAAGCCAAAGAAAGCAGCATAAACCAGGTGGTTTGCCAGAAGGCCGGAACTATCACCAGGCTTAGTAAAAGCTGAGCATCACCGGTTTGTCCGAAAGAATCTGTATGCTTTACAAACAAGCGATATTCACCCGGGGGCAGATTTCTGTATGAGAATCCTGATTCATTTACTGGATTTGACCAATCATTTTGATAACCTTCCAGAAAAAATGAAAACTTCTGATCGTGTTTGCTATGGTATGCTGTTGAAAAAACACTGCCCTGAATATGCGCTGATTTATAACCAAGCTTTAATGACGCAGGAATTTGTGGAATTCCTTTTGTCCAGAGTGAATCGGCTGCATAAAGTGTAAAAAGTTTGACAGAAGCTTTTTTTGATTCTGTAATAATTGATTCAGGATCAATTACATTTAACCCGTTGATGCCCCCGAAGGCAAGTTTCCCGTTTGATAAAATTAAAGCTGCGTTGTGGTTAAACTCCAATGATTGCAGGTTGTTGCGTGTTGAATATCGTATGATCCTGTCTCTGTTTGCTGTAATCAGCCCGATACCGCGGATACCGGAAAACCAGATTCTGCCGTAATGGTCTTTTAACAATGAATAAATAGCTTCATTGTTAAGAGTTTCAAGTATTGAATATGATCTGATTTCTTCACCGGCCATTGAGAAAACTGTAATGCCACTTCCGGTGGCAGCCCATACCTGATTCTCTGAAATCATCAAATGAAATACTTCATTCTTAAGTATTTGCTTGCCGGGGTTGTTTGAAGAATCTCCATGCATAAAAGTTGACTTATTGCTTATAAATAACCCAACCGGAGTGCCCTGCCATACTTTTCCGGCGAAATTCTGAACCGAATTCACCGAAATATAGTCCTCAATGCTTAACAGTAAAGGATTCTTATCTGATTTGAATTTGAATAATTTTGAGTCGCACTGCAAAGTTTTTACGCCATGCTCTGAAGAAATAAAACATGCATGTGTCCAATCCTGATCAAAACGGAAGATTTCATGTTCATTCTGACTGAGTACAATAAGCCCTTTTCGGGTAACCACCCAGATACTTCCAAGAGTATCGGTTTCAATATCAAGGATATAAGTATTGTTGCCAAATAATTTCTCCTGTATACGGTGATGTGATTTTAAGTCTTCTTTTATTTTCCATAAGCCATTATTAAAGGTGCCGGCCAGAATTTGTCCATTTTTTTCAGCAAGACATCGCACAAAACCCAGATTAAGCTTTTCGAAAATGGCTTTCTGCCTGTTATATTTCAGCAAACCGTTGCCATCGGTTCCAAACCAGAGGTTATCGTAAGAATCTTCGAATATGTGTTTAATGCTGGGTTTAATGCTGTCAGTATACTTTCCGGTAATCTCAAGAAAATTAACACTTGAGCTCTTCTTATTGCTGATCAGGCGGGTTTGTTTGGAGTCGGTGCCGGATATCCAGAAATTTCCTTTGCTGTCAATGGTAAGCTCTGAGGCAGAGGTTATTCCGGTTTCGGCTACTTTGGGCCAGCTGCCGGACTCACGATAACGATAAATGTTACCATCTCTGATAATATAAACCTCTCCGGATTGGTCAGAAGCTATGGTTTTGCATGCTTTTGCCTCGTGCCATTGGTAGCTGAATGAAGTTTCAGTGTTGTTTTGTTTTTTCAGATGCAGAATGCCTTCAGCACTCAAAACCAAAATATCGCCGGTGTTTGTTCTGATTGCTTTAAGGGGAGAAAAGTTTGGAGGTAATGATTGGCCGTTGCGGCTAATCAGGCGGAGAGGCTCAAGACTGTCGCCGGCCAGGCTCAGGCCCTTGCTGTATACCCAGACTAACGGTTTTTTGTTAATTACAACATCCAGCAGCAGGTGATAAACCGAAGGCTCCCGGTTGATAAATTCAAATTCACCATTGGCAACTGTAAATCTGAAAAACGAAGATGAAGATGCGATTACAAAAACGCCTGGTTCGGTTTCAATAATTTTTCGCATCATGTTGTCGGAGTTGTTGTAAGCCCCGCTGTGCTGTATGCGAAAGACTTTGAACTCATTTCCATCAAAACAATGCAGCCCGTCGCCGGTCACCATCCACAGCAAACCGTTACTGTCCTGCATGATTTGGCTCACCATGCTTTGCTGTAGGCCATTTTCAATGCCAAAGCTTTCAACATAAATTTCTGTGGATGTTTCATCTGTTTGACTTTGAGCCTTTGCAGATTCTACAGCAAGAAATAAGAAAATGGCCAGGAAGGCTCCTGAAAATCTGAGTGCTGATAATATATGGGTTCTGTAATTCAATGGGAGGCAGCATTAATCATGTAAAGATAGTAAAAAGTAAATATTGTGCGATTTGTCAGTTCAACCTATTAGGTGATTTACGATTATTTGCAACGTTTTTAAAAGGTAAAAAAAATGCCCCGGGGAAGGGCATTTTTGAGTCAGGGACACACACTGCCGGAAGGGGAAATTTCCGGAAGAATTCTTTATTGGGTGATGTTCACATTCATCTTTGTGTAGTTGGATTCATTCACAAAGTAATATTTTCTGCCCGAAATTGTTTCTATGGTGAAATTGTAAGGAGTTATTGAAATCATTCCGGTTGCTCCGGTTCCCAGGTTGCTGAGTTCGGCTGCCGAGAAGGTGGCATTGGCAGCACCCGCTCTTACAATTTTAACTTTAGCATCTTTGCTTCCTGCAACTACCACCACCACTGAGTCGGCATTGCTGATTGAAGAACCCAGCGGGACACTCAGTCCTGAAGCTAGGCTGAAGGTCTCAGGAATTGAAGCATAGCTGCTGAAAGCCGGGAAACCTCTGTTCACAGTTTTTGAAATGGTAGGAACATCGCCCTCACCGCTCACATCCCACTTCACTTCGTTAAAAGACAACGGACTGAGCAGGTTGTCATAAATATAAGAATTGTTCTGATATTTTTTAAGGCTGCTTCCATTTATGGTTACATTACCGGCCGATGAAAAAGTAGTAGCCCCTGGACTTGGAACAAATACGGCAACAGCAGTATTAACTTCAACAGGGATGGTAAAACCTCCGGCTGTCTGATAGCTGATGCTTTTAACTGCAGCCAGCACACCGTAAGAATCGCTGAAATTCAGATTCTCGGTTGAGCTCTGGTTGTTGTTGTCGGGAGTTTCGTCATCTTTTTTATCACATGATACAAACAAAAAAGCGAGTAAAACTATACTCGAAAAAAATGCATTGAATTTTGATTTCATAGTTTCAGATTTTAATGGTTAGAAAATTTTCACAGAGAGGTTTGGTGTTAATTACAAAACTAGATGGATATTGTTCACCAAATAACCCCTACCAAACGGTATTTTTACTAAGTACTGTTAGGTACTTCGTTAATTATTGTTGCTCTTTATTCCTGTTTTTGAAAGGAAGTGGTGTAATTTATTTTTCTGGGCAGGCAGATATGCAAAACCTTCCAGCAGACCGAGCATAATGGCATATCTTGTCATGGCTGCAAGTGAATTGTTGTTTATCTTTTTTATGATGTTTTTCCGGTGGGTTTCAACAGTACGGCTGCTTATTCCAAGCATCTGCGAGATTTCTGTGGTGCTGTAATCGCTGGCAACCAGCCTCAGCACTTCTTTTTCGCGGGGGGTTATGGATCCTGATGATATGGGGAGTTTCATTGTGGTTTGGTTTTTTACAAAACTAACCCTAACAAAAACAACAACATATACTTAATTTTCGGTATATTTTCTACGCAGTACTACTGATTGAACTCAGCCAGATTGTTTTCAATTGCAAATTTCAGCAGCCCCACCAGCGTTTTGGTGTTGGTTTTCTGTATGATGTTTTTGCGGTGGGTATCCACCGTTCTTTTGCTAATAAAAAGCTTGTCAGCAATTTCTTCGCTGCTCAGCTCTTCCATAATAAGTTTAATAATTTCAATTTCCCGGGGTGTGAGCAGGGCGGTATTTTTTTCAATGGACTTCTGTTTTTTCATCCGGGTCATCATGATGTTCAGCACTTCATTGCTATAGTAGGTGCTGTTGTCGATGATGCGGTTAATGGCATTGCTTAGTTCCTGGCGGCCAGTGTTTTTAAGGATGTACCCTTCGGCCTCCGACATCAGGATTTCCCCTACAATTTCTTTGTCGTTGTACATGGTGAGTACCAAAACTTTAACTTCAGGATAGCGGTGTTTTACTTCTCTGGTAAGTTCAACGCCCGACATTCCCGGCATGCTGATGTCGGTAATCAGCAAATCGGGAGTATTTTTTTTGATGAACTCAAGAGCCTGGGTTCCATTACTTACTTCACCAATTACCTGAATGTTTTTTTCGCGTTTGAGCAAAGCCTTCAGCCCGTCAAGAAACATCTGGTGGTCGTCGGCTATTAAAACCCTGATTATTTTATTTTCTTCGTCGCTCATAATGCCAGTTTGCTGAAGTTAATACTCAATTGTGTGCCTTTCCCGGGTTCAGAATATAGTTTCATATTGCCGTTAAACAAAGATACGCGGCTTCTTATATCGTCCCATCCTATGCCTCTGCCTGATTTTTTTCCGGCATCTTCCGGCATGCCTTTTCCGTCGTCGGCTATGGTAAGCGATAAATTCTCACCGATTAATCCAAGTGAAACAGAAATGTTTCGGGCATTGGCATGTTTTAGAATGTTGTTTACTGCCTCCTGCACCACCCGGTAAATGGCAATCTCGAAATTCTCAGGCAAACGGGCCGAGATGCCGGTGGCTTCAACTTTTACTGCAATCTGCCGGCTTGAATTGATCTTCTCGGCCATATCATTAAGTGCCGAAACCAGGCCCAGCCTTATCAATGCTGAAGGCATCAGATTGTGTGAGATGTTTCTCAAATCAGCAATAGCCTGATCTATAAGAGCTTCTGCATTTTCAACTACCTCCCGGTCTTCGTTGTTGGTAGTATCTTCAAGCACCGAAACATTCAGCCGGGCAGCCGAAAGCAACTGTCCCAGACCATCGTGTAATTCCATGGCTATGCGTTTGCGCTCATTTTCTTCGGCAGTTACCACAGCTGCAAAAGCAGATTTTTGCATCTGAGCCTTCTCCGATTCAAGCTTCACACGGTTTCGGTATTTGGTTCTTACGTACCAAATTGTCATGCCCGAAATGGTCAGCAAAACCACAATTCCGGCAACAAGCAGGCTGTTTCGCTGCCTGATTTTAGAAGCATGTATCTCAAGGGTTTTGATCTCATTTTGCTGATTTAGCAAAGCAATTTCACTCTCTTTTTTCTCGGTTTCGTATTTGGTGTTCATTTCGGCAATGCTGCGGCTCATGTTTTCGGTGTACAGCGAATCCTTAATCGAATCCAGACTCCTCAGGGCCTGATAGGCTTTTACATAGTTCCCTGTTTTGGGATAGTAAAATGAATAACCTTCCAGCACCTTGGCTATACGTGCACGCGATTTCAGGTTAATTGAAATGCGCATGGCAGAATCGAGAACAGCTTTTGAACGTTCGAAATTTTTAAGGTTGCTCAAAACAACCGACATATTTACATAAGTATACACCAGCCCGTAGTCATCGTCAATGTCGCGATGATACTGCTCTGACTTATTGTACATCTCCAGCGCTTTTTCGTTTTTTTTCTTGGCCTGATAAATTATAGCCATATTATTGAGTAAAATGCCGAGGCCGTATTTATCATTGATTTCTTCTTTTATCTTAAGCGATTGTTCATAGAACTTCAGCGCTTTATCGTCATCGCCCAGATTCGACCAGGCTAATCCCAGGTTGGTAAGTGAAGCACCTACCCCGTATTTGTCTCCGACTTTTTCTCTTATTTTCAGCGATTTCTCATGGTAATCGAGTGCTTTGTGGTATTGTTTAAGGTCGAAATATACCAGGCCTATGTTGTTGTATGCCCGGCCGATGTGCAATTCATCTTTTTGTTTTTCGAATAAGCGGAGTGCATCAAGATATATTTCGAGCGATTTGCTGAACTCTCCCCGGTTTTTGTAAACCATGCCTATGTTGTTGAGTGCACTGCCTTCGACCTTTACATAGCCAATTTCCTGGCTTAACTCAGCTGCCAGATTGTAATAATGTATGGCACTGTCGAATTGTGATTTGATGTCGTACGACACCCCCAGTATATTCCATGCTGCTGCCAGTCCGCGGTTGAATTTCAGCTTTTCAGCCAGAGTAACAGCTTCCCTGCTCAGCTGAAAAGCCCGCTCGCTGTCTTTGTACCAGTAAAAAACTGCCAGCCTGTTCAGGGCATTTACCCGGCTGGTATCGCGTGCAACCCCTGTTCTTATTGCCCTTTCCAGACTATCGGCCAAAGCCTGCTGACCAAAGGAATTAACTTGCAGTCCGATAAAAAAAATGAGTAGTAAAATATTTCTCATGCAGCCGGATTTTACTGAAAACTTACAGGGTTGATCTCATAAACATCCAATCATTAACAATGTTTTAACCATTAAAGAAAGAGCCGAAATTTACATTTTTATTTTATTCAGCCTGCCGGTAAATTACCTTTTACAGGAATTATTTTATGGTTAGTCGCAGGAATGTTTGATTGATGAGGAGGCGTTCATTTTCGACTAAATATGATATTCAGGATTTATTGGCAAAAGGAATTCCGGTTAAATCAGAACGGGGAGGGCGCAGTACAAGCTACGAGATAAAAATCAGCCTTTAATTCCTGCAATTTCACTCTACCTGCACTTCTTCTGGTTCTGTCACATTTAATAATTTCCACTATTTACCCTGATTAAACAAGGGGTGTTGAAAAGTATTGATAAGTTAAAATCACAAGCCCCTGATTTATATGTAATTTTGCAGATATAAATTTTCCTCTTCTTTTATTTCCTGAAAAACACAAGGTTAATGACAAAAACCCCTGCAAAACTTGTGCTCGCCAATGGCATGTCGTTCAATGGATATTCATTTGGATATCAAGGCAGTACATCGGGCGAAGTAGTTTTCAATACAGCAATGACCGGATATCCCGAAAGCCTTACCGACCCTTCTTACAAGGGACAGCTGTTGGTTCTTACCTTTCCCCTGGTTGGCAATTACGGGGTTCCTGATATGGTTTATGAAGCGGGTTTACCCGCTTTTTTTGAGTCTGATAAAATCCACATCAGCGGATTGATCATCTCACACTATTCCGAACAATACAGCCACTGGAATGCATCCAAAAGCCTGTCGGAATGGCTGATTGAAAATAAAGTTCCTGCCATAGGCGGTATTGATACCCGGGCACTCACTCAAATCATCAGAGGTCACGGCGCCATGCCCGGCAAAATTATTATAGATTCTCAGGATACAGACTGGCGCGATTCCAACACTGAAAATCTGGTAGCTGAAGTAAGTACTCCCGAAATAATAAGTTATGGGCATGGCCAAACTAAAATACTGCTGGTAGATCTGGGGGTGAAGTACAACATCATCAGGCATTTCCTGAAAAGAGGCGTTACTGTTATCAGAGTGCCCTGGGATTATGATTTCAGCACACTGGAGTACGACGGACTTTTTCTCTCAAACGGCCCGGGCGACCCGAAGAAATGTTCGGCAGCCATATCGCATCTGGCTCAACAGCTTCAGAATCCCAAACCAATTTTTGGTATTTGCCTCGGAAATCAACTCATGGCACTTGCATCGGGTGCTGATACCTATAAATTACCTTTTGGCCACAGAAGCCACAACCAGCCGGTGATTCAGGTGGGCAGCAACAAAGCTTTGGTTACTTCGCAGAACCACGGTTACGCCATCAGCAACGAAACCCTCAGCCCCGACTGGAATCCCTGGTTTCTAAATCTGAACGACAACACCAACGAAGGCATACGACACCGCGAATTGCCTCATTTCTCGGTGCAGTTTCACCCCGAGGCATCCAGCGGACCTACCGACACCGAATACCTCTTTGATGAATTCCTGATAGAAGTTGAAAAATTTGCCGGCCGTTAACCATTTAATCTCAGAAGATCATGTTACACAATATAAATAAGGTACTTGTGCTTGGTTCAGGCGCACTTAAGATTGGTGAAGCCGGTGAATTTGATTACAGTGGTTCGCAAGCCCTCAAAGCCATGCGCGAAGAGGGGATTGCAACTGTACTCATCAATCCGAACATTGCCACTGTTCAGACTTCAAAGGGAGTTGCAGATACGGTTTACTTTTTGCCTGTAACCCCCGAATTTGTTGAAAAAATCATCATCAAGGAAAAACCGGATGGCATCTTGCTGGCATTTGGAGGCCAAACTGCCCTCAATTGCGGAGTTGAGCTTTACCGCAAGGGGATTCTGGAACGCAACAGAGTCAGGGTGTTGGGTACGCCGGTTGAAGCCATCATCGAAACCGAGGATCGCCAGCTCTTTGCCCAAAAATTACACTCCATTGGGGTGGATACTCCCAGAAGTTATGCGGTTACTTCAGTGGCCGATGCCCGGGCTGCAGCCGAAACCCTTGGTTTCCCGATTATTGTGCGTGCTGCTTTTACTCTTGGCGGACAGGGTTCAGGATTTTGCAGCAATATGGAAGAGCTTGACCGTTTGGCCGCCAATGCCTTTTCATATTCGGGACAGATTTTGGTTGAGGAATCCCTCAAAGGCTGGAAAGAGATTGAATATGAGGTGGTAAGGGATAAATACGACAATTGCATCACGGTGTGCAATATGGAGAATTTTGATCCCTTGGGCATACATACCGGAGAAAGTATTGTGGTGGCTCCTTCTCAAACCCTGAGCAACGCGGAATATCACAAACTCAGAAGCATTTCCATTCAGATTGTTAAAAGTGTGGGCATAGTAGGGGAGTGCAACGTTCAGTTTGCGCTCGATCCCGATTCGGAGGAGTACCGCGTAATTGAAGTGAATGCCCGTCTGTCGCGCTCTTCGGCACTGGCGTCAAAAGCCACCGGATATCCGCTGGCCCACGTTGCCGCCAAACTTGCCCTGGGATATGGCCTGCATGAGCTTAAAAACAATGTCACCCGCACCACTTCAGCGCTTTTTGAGCCTGCACTGGATTACATCGTGTGCAAAATTCCACGCTGGGATTTGAATAAGTTCACCGGGGTTGCCAAAGAAATTGGCTCAAGTATGAAATCGGTGGGCGAAATTATGTCAATCGGACGAACCTTTGAAGAAGCTATTCAAAAAGGCTTGCGAATGACCGGACTGGGCCTTCATGGATTTGTTGCCAACGAACATCTCGATTTTCCGGATCTCGACCGCAGCCTTACCGAGCCCACCGATATGCGCATTTATGCTTTATCCGAAGCATTTCAGCGCGGTTACACTGTGGACAGGTTGCATGAACTTACCAGAATTGACCGCTGGTTTTTATCAGGACTGCAATCGGTAAGTATGATGGCCTTTGCTTTAAAAGAAAACAGCCTCGAATCCATCACACCCGAAATGATGCGCGAAGCCAAACAGCTCGGTTTTTCTGATTTCCAGCTGGCCCGCCTGCTCACACCTGAGGAATCCGGAAAAATGCACGACCGCCTGCTCAAAGTACGCGAATGGCGTAAAATGCACCATATTCTTCCGGTAATCAAGCAGATAGATACCCTGGCAGCTGAATATCCGGCAGCGACCAATTATCTGTATATGACCTACAATGGCGACACATCCGATGTTCAGCCCGAAGCCGATGGCCGCTCAGTGGTGGTGCTTGGCTCGGGGGCATACCGCATCGGCAGTTCGGTGGAGTTTGACTGGTCGGGCGTAAATGCACTGCAGAGTGTCCGACAGCTCGGGTACAGGTCGGTGATGATCAACTACAATCCCGAAACCGTCAGCACCGACTACGATATGTGCGACCGGCTCTACTTCGACGAGCTGAGTTTCGAAAGGGTAATGGACATTCTGGATGCTGAACAACCTTTTGGTACCATATTGGCCACCGGTGGTCAGATTGCCAACAATCTGGCTATGAGGCTGTACAACAGCAACAAGAAACTGCTCGGAACTTCTCCCCTGAACATTGACATGGCTGAAGACAGGCACAAGTTTTCGTCCCTGCTTGATCGCCTGGGTATTGATCAACCCAGCTGGAAAGAGCTCAGCAGCATTGAAGATATCGGCGATTTTGCTGCCGAAGTGGGTTTCCCGCTGCTCATCAGGCCTTCGTATGTGTTGTCAGGAGCTGCAATGAATGTGGTTTCCAATTCCGAAGACCTGAATCATTACTTAAAGGTAGCAGCACTGGTGTCAAAGGAACATCCGGTGGTGGTTTCGGAATTTATCGAATCGGCCAAGGAGATTGAGATTGATGCTGTAGCGGCTCAGGGCGAATTGCTGGTTTATGCTATTTCAGAGCATGTTGAGTTTGCCGGGGTGCATTCAGGCGATGCTACCATTGTTTTTCCGGCACAGAAACTCTACCTCGAAACCACCCGCCGCATCAAACGCATTACACGGCAGATAGCTCATGCACTGAATATTACTGGGCCGTTTAACATTCAGTTTCTGGCACGCGACAACAATATTAAAGTGATTGAGTGTAACCTCAGGGCCTCGCGCAGTTTTCCGTTTGTCTCCAAAGTGCTCAAAATCAATTTTATTGATATTGCTACCCGGGTAATGCTGGGCGCAAAAGCAGAGCCACCCTCAAAAAGTATGTTCGATATTGATTATCTCGGAATCAAGGCCTCGCAGTTCTCGTTTTCCCGTCTGGCAAAAGCCGATCCGGTGCTGGGAGTAGATATGGCTTCTACCGGCGAAGTGGCTTGTTTGGGCGAAACTTTTCACGATGCACTGCTTAAATCCATGATTTCGGTGGGATACAAAATGCCAGAGCGGGGTGTGCTGATTTCGAGCGGAGATGTAAAATCGAAAGTACAGCTGCTGGAGCCCGCCCGCATGCTGGCCGAAAAGGGAATTCCGTTGTTTGCCACCCGCGGCACAGCTAAGTTTTTGTCAGAAAACGGAATTTTCTCTACTGTACTTTCTTGGCCAGACGAAAACACCTCACCCAACACTCTGGAATACATACGTGAGCGCAGAATAGACCTGGTGATCAACATTCCGAAAAACCTCTCCAAGGAAGAGCTGAACAACGACTACACCATCCGCCGCAGCGCCATTGACTACAACATTCCACTGATTACCAACGCACAGCTGGCTGCGGCCTTTATCACTGCCGGCTGCCGCATTGCCATCAGCGACCTCGACCTCAGGCCCTGGAACGAATACGGGGGCTGGTAAGAAGCAAGGTTTCCAGCGAAGGTTTAG
>JANJXJ010000098.1 GCA_024709105.1 Lentimicrobium sp.
TGATTTCATCAGCCGCATTCTTTTGTTCAGTTATTACCTCAGAAAAGAAGATTAGACCCCCTATTTCTCCATTGTCCTCATACCAGGGCCGCAGTTCCCACTTAACCCAGTCAATTGTTCCATCATGACGGTGTAAGAAATCTTCATTGTTTTTCTCTATAAATCCTTCAAGGCAGCGCCGATGGATGTTTTTATGCACATCGGTCATCTCAGGAAAAACATCGTAATGCGAAAGTCCGGCTAAATCCTGTTTCTCGAGACGATAATCAGATAAGTAGCGTTGACTGGTAATCATGTAGCACATTTTGCTGTCGAACATGGCAATGGCTGCCGGTGAGTGTTCGACAAACAAACGGAGGACATGCTCACTGCGTTTCAGATCATCCTCCACTCGCTTTCGCCCGGTGATATCAAGCATGGCCCCGATCATCCTTGACGCTTTCCCTTCCTGATTTCGCAGTACATAACCCCGATCCAGAACATTTGCATAGCTTCCATCCGATTTTTGAAAGCGGTATTCGTCATTCCAAATTTCGAGCTGCGGATCATTGACCACCTTGAAAAACGAGTCATGAACCCTTTGCCTGTCCTCTGTATGCACGCGTTCTACCCACCATTGGGCATTTACCGGGCCATCAACGATCTCAGTCCATCCAAAAATCAACTTTCCAGCCTCATTCCAGCGTTGGGTATCAGTTTCTATGTCCCAGTCCCAGATTACATCTCGTGTAGCTCTGTTTGCCAGCCTGAGTCGCTGTTCTGTTTCAATTAATTGCGCCTCCGCTTTTTTTCGTCTTGTGATATCCTGCGCTGCTCCCCAAAGTGAGAGGATTTTCCCAGCCTGATCAACATCCGCCTCTCCGTGTACCCACATCCAGCCATTGCTGCCGTCTTTTCTTACGGTTTCCAGTTCAAGAGTGTATGGAATACCCGTTTCTCTGGTATTAGCAAGAGCCTTTGACAACCTTTCCCAACTTTCAGCAGTGAACAGCTTCATGTGTTCGGTATATGGAGGAGGCGGCAAAGAAGGATCAAATCCATACATTTTATAAAGCTCTTCCGTCCATGTAACCTGGTTTGTGTTAATATCAAGCCGCCAGCTTCCCACTTGGGATATTCTTTGAGACTCCCTTAGATCCTTTTCGTTTATCTGGAGTAAAACTTCTGATTTTTTTGGTCCGGTAATATCAACAAACAATAAAATGACAAACAGTTTATCTGTGAAATGAACATGAACCTGATACCATTTCCCGGAAGCCTCAAAATAGTGTTCAAATTCTGCAGCTTCACCCTTCAGGGCTATTCTTTCGCAAAGACTGGTCCAACCATAACACCCGGCTTCGCTTGAAGCAAAAAGCTCCCTCACCGTTTTGCCGGTGATTTTTTCCTTTTTCAATCCGGTGATCTTTTCAAGGGCAGGATTGCTATCAAGAAACCGGAAGTCCCGATTTCGATTTTGCACATCGGTGATTAGTTCGAGGTGAGCAAAACCTATCGAAGAATACTTCAGAACTTCTTGAAGTGGTTTAGCATTCATAAAAATTTTCCTTTGACTTTTGTAAGTTAAAAAAAGAGTTTAATTGTTTCGTGAAATTAATAAACTCTGTACATAGTTTTAAGTTTACAAACTTAATAACTTCATGTATAAAATTATGCATTTTTTCATTAACATCAGTTTTTTCAAAGCCAATTATTTTGAGCAGTGAAAACAATCATTTTATTAAGACTGTCAATCATTTATCGCATGAGCTAAATACATTGTATATCAATATATTATAAATCTTCATTAGCTCGCTTCATTTCTATAATTGACCTGTATAAGGAATTTCCTCTATTGGCTAATTATTAGCAACATTAGAAAAATATTTTACAAAATAAAACAAGAAATTGCCAAAAATCTACCTTTCCAATGCTAAATTATTTAACTTAAAAGTCATTTAGTATAATCTAATGAAGTTTATTATTCTCTGTTTTCCAGATTTTAATTTCTGATTACTTAATGATAATAAACCTTTTAGCAGAACTAATACCAAGGCAATTACTTTTTTACCCAATTATTTTATAACCTACCTGATGTTCTTAAAAGGAAGCTTAAAGGCTATTGTAGCGAAATAGCTGCCAGCTTTGCTTTGAAATATTTAGCAAATCAAAATTACGCCACACAGCTTTAAATTTTGAAACGCATTAAGATTTAGAAATTTGATCCCGAATGCCATCAGGACGAGTGCCATCGGGATAGAAATTTTCCTTTATGCTTTTCAAAAGGGTTTTAAAAGCCGTTTAAATAACAGGGGTGGCATGGTTTGCTCCGGAATGAGTGGCATGGTTTGCTCGGGAATCGTGGCATACTTTAGTCCGGACTATTTACCTCGCGGCCTAAGCATTTTAATATTCTTTTGAGCCTTGCAATTTTAAACAAGTTCAAACCCTGCCTTTATCATACATTTTGTAATGTTTTATTCTTCTTACTTTTTTCTTGAAAAAAAAGTAAGCAAAAATTCAAGGCTTACTAAAAATAGCTAAAACAAGGCTGCGCTACAGTTGTAGATGAAATGAGGTTGGAACGTTTGTCCTCTGCCTTACACTTATGTACACTGATTCTCTGAGCTCAGCCATGCCGCGTCGGTTGCATTTCATCCGAAGATATTTTTTACTGATTGCAGCCTTGTTTCTTAACGCCATTTTAACCCGGGAATAATTTTATTAAATAGGTCGGGTTGAGCTCGTCCGCAATTTTTCATTTTTGCGATTATTGTTTTCATTTTTTTGTTTCAGAATTTGGAGCGGCCTCGGTTTGGAATGCCGGTCCCCAAAACCCAACTTACCCGCTTAATCTTTACGTTTTGGCTTGCGTTTCTTCAGCTGGGCTGTGCTCAACGATTTCCAGCATCTGCATAAGCAGCCTTCTAAGGTTGACTTGCCAATAAAAACCTGAGAAATATTGAATGTAAAGTCAATGA
>JANJXJ010000104.1 GCA_024709105.1 Lentimicrobium sp.
CATAGCGATTGAACTCATCCTCTTCTTCGGAAATTTCAAATGGGGAGGAGAAGCCTTGTATCTGCATTGAACCAGCAATCTCAGAAAAATCGCTGAAGCTTATGGCAATGGGTTGGACGAATGCAGAAAAACCAAAACCCATGGCCAATGCATCCAAACCTATTCTTTTCATAATCAATGATTTATAAGCTTAAAACTTTACAAATTCCACCCTGCGGTTTTGTGCTTTACCTTCGGGCATATCGTTGGCTGCCATAGGTTTGCTTTCGCCATGTCCTTTTGATGTAAGGCGATCTTTGGCAATTCCGAGTTCTGTAAGTTTATCCATTACGGCTTTAGCACGGGCTTCAGAAAGTTTCAGGTTGGATGCCTCGTCGCCGTCGCTGTCGGTGTGACCTTCTACCGAAAACTTAAGCGTTGGATTATCCTGCATCATTTTCACTACATAGTTAATGGTGCCCATAGATTCGGCTTTGATGGTGGCTTTGTTTACATCGAACTTGATGCCGGTGGTAACAAATTTTCCATCGGTAAGCACTTTATCATACAGGGGAACAGCACCTTTGGCAATGCGGATGTTTTTGATGAAATAGTACCCGGTTTTTTGGCTGGTTGTACCAATGGTTAATCCGGTGGGGTTTTCTTCAATATTCGGAATATTAAGCAGTCGTGCATCATCCATATAAACTTTCAAAGCTCTTTTGTTAAAAGAAATTGCAATATGACGCCAACGGGCACTTTTATCAATATTTGAACGGCTGGCTCCCGGATAAAGTCCCTGAATATCAGTTGTTCCATATTGCGCTTCATTTGTAGAAATAACAAGCCTTTTTAAAGCTGCTTTTTGTTTTTTAGCTGCATAAAAACTTACATAATAACGTTGGCTGTATACTTCTTTTTCGAAATAACAATCAAACTCAATAGTAAACTCATCGGGCAGGTAATCACTTTTGCTGTCGTTAAGCAAAGGTGTGATCCCTCCCAAATTGCCAATCTCCCTGAAAAAGATAACGTTTGAATTGTCGAAAAAAGCATTTTCAACAACCCCGCCTGCCAAATCCCATTTGCTCGGGAACTCACCGTTTTGCTCACCTTCCTGATTGTCTTCAAAAATAATTTCAGTGCCGGGAACAAAATCGTACTTTGACCACTCGAGAACAGGTTTTTGTTTTTCAGGTTCCTGAGGGGCAGGGGCATCTTCCGTTGCAGGAGCAGTGTTGTCAGAAGCCTGATTTTTATCAGATTTTGAATCAGATTTATTTTCCTTATTCTTACTGTCGGATTGTGAATCCTCTTTCTTTTTATCCTTTCCGTCGCCTTTAACAGTTTCATCAATCCCTTCTTCGGTTTTGTCGAGAACTTTGTCAACGCCTTTGTCAAGTCTTCGTTCCACACGTCTTTCAACGTTGCGTTCAGCCTTTTTAACGCTGCGATCCACCACCTTGTTAAGGTTAATCTGAGAATAAGCCAACCCATTGAAAATGATAAGGGTAATGAGCAATGTAATGAAGTTTTTCATTGTAAAATATTTGTTTTAATTGAGGATTCTTATGAATAATCGGGCAAGTCTATGGAATACCTCTGATAAATTGCTGAAATCTGCCAGTTGCAAATTCCTGCCTCAATCAGGTAATCCTGTAATTTTCAAAACACTTTTTCTTCAAAAAGGTAATTATCGGGTTTATGTCAAAAATAAAAAAAGGTAATATGTTGAAATGGAAAAATCAGCTATTGCAGTTTGTCCATAATTGCACTGCAAAAATCGGATAAAAAATACTTAAATACAATACCCTTTATCTTTCATGTTGAATTTCGGATTTCCCGAAATCAGAAAGCACAGTTGATTATATTTGCCGGCTTAAAAAACCTTTGAATGAACTCATGGTACCACAGAACGGCCGAAAGTGTTAATAAAGCCATCCCCAAAGGGATAAAAACTGCATGGTGGCTGATCAAGATCACAGTTCCGGTTTCTTTTGCCGTGATGTTGCTTGATTTTTATGGCATTCTGACTTTTATTGCGTCCTATACCAGCCCGGTGTTTAATCTTCTGGGTTTACCCGGAGTAGCGGCTGTGGTTTTTATCACCAGCATTTTCACCAATATTTATTCGGTAGTGGCCATACTTGCCTTGCTGGGCCTGCCGATGCGCGAAGGTACCATCATTGCTGTGATGTGTCTGGTTTCGCATGGTTTTTTAATAGAGTCGGCTGTGATGAAAAAAACCGGCTCCTCAGTGTTACGAATGGTAATATTAAGATTAACAGGGAGTTTCGCTGTGGCAGCCTTGCTAAATCTGATTATGCCCGGCGAAATGTCGCAGGATGTATATTCTATGGTAAAAACCGGAAATTCTTTGAACAATGCAGTAATTCACTGGCTTGGCTCAATCGCTGAAACTGTAATCAAGATTTTAATTCTGGTAAATCTGTTACTTGTCTTTCAGCAAATTATGGAGGAGTTCGGCTGGATAAAACTCATCAACAAACCATTGTCTCCTGTAATGAAACTGCTGGGGCTTCCGCCTGAAACCACACTTTCGTGGGTGGTAGCCAACCTCATTGGCCTGGCTTATGGTTCTGCTATTATGATTGATCAGACAGAAAAGGGGAAAATGAGCCGCAAGGATGCCGACCTGCTGAATCATCATGTAGCGCTTTCGCATTCACAACTCGAAGATCCCTTGCTTTTTCTCACACTTGGGTATGCAATGCACTGGCTTATGTGGCCCAGACTGCTGATCGCAGTTGCCGCAGTATGGCTTAGAAGACTGGAAATCAGATACCTGAATAAAGGTGCAACCGTTTAAACTGCCGGCTGATTTGCCTTCAACCGGCTGTGTCTGACCCCGTAAACAAAATAAAGCAACAGTCCGATAAGCAGCCATACAAGAAAACGCAACCAGTTGGTAATTCCAAGATGCGACATCAGGTAAAAATTGGTTAACAAGCCCAGGGCAGGAATCAGCGACAACTCTTTTTTCACTGAAATCCAGGTAACATAAACCGCCACAACCAGAAATGTAAAATGTGGTATCTTGTGTTTGATTACGTCCCAGAAGCTCTCTCCCGGCAAGGCATCGAAATTAATCATGGCTTTCAAATCCTCAGGATCCAGTTTGAGCATCAGCAGAAAAACACCTGCCCAGATTACCGGAAGCCAGTATCTGCTGTTGATATAGGTAACCCTGAATTTGCCGCTGCCTTTTCCTCCAAGCAAACCGGTGGGCTTTTTGCCTCCGTCAAGAATCAACACCCCGCCTGAAACAAGCACAAAGGCAAACAGTGTTCCTATGCTTGTAAGGTCAGTGACTTCGGTAAGATTCATAAAAAGTGTTGGAACAGCCACCAGAATTCCTGTGACTATGGTTGCGAAAGCCGGAGTTTTGTATTTGGGATGCAGTTTCGAAAACACAGGCGGCAACAATCCATCGCGGCTCATACTCATCCATATACGTGGCTGCCCCATCTGAAAAACGAGCAATACCGAAGCCATGGCAATTACAGCACTGAGGGCGATGACTCCCGAAAGTTTTGAAAGATGTAATTTTTCAAAAACAAATGCCAGCGGGTCGCTTACTCCAAGCAGGTAATAACTCACCATTCCGGTAAGAACCAGGCTTATGGCTACATACAGTATGGTGGTAATAATGAGCGAATAGATCATGGAACGGGGCAAATCGCGCTGCGGATTTTTACATTCTTCGGCGGTGGTTGATATAGCATCGAACCCGATGTAGGCGAAAAAGACTCCGGAGACACCTTTGAGAACGCCTCCTATTCCGTTGGGGGCAAATGGACTCCAGTTTTCCGGATCAACATAAAAGGCGCCAACAGCAATTACAAGTAAAAGAATTGCTACTTTAAGCAGTACCATGAGGTTGCTTGCCCGTTTAGATTCTCTTATTCCTCTGTAAACCAGCCAGGTGATCAGTACAACAATGGCAAAGGCCGGCACATCGGCAATGAGCCTTACACCGCCGAGGGTTGGTGCAAAACTCCATGCTCTCCAGGCTTCGGCAAGTTCGCCGGGTAAATCGGCTTGTGTCACTCCCTGAGCCAGCAAAACTGATGCTTCCTTAAATCCGCGTGAAGCACTTAGATAGTCAATGGCCAGAAAATCGGGGATGTGTATGCCAAATCCTGCCAGCAATCCTCCAAAATAGCCGCTCCATGAAATGGCCACTGCAATGTTGCCCACAGCATATTCCATTATTAAGTCCCAGCCAATGATCCAGGCTACCAATTCGCCAAAACTGGCATAGGCGTAAGTATATGCACTACCGCTCAATGGAATGGAAGAGGCAAACTGAGCATAACAAAGCGCCGAAAAACCGCAGGCTATTGCAGAAAAAACAAACAAAAGCGAAACAGCCGGGCCACCGGCAGCCGCAGCATTGCCAATGGTGCTGAAAATTCCGGCGCCAATAATGGCTGCAATTCCGAAAGAGGTCAGGTCGCGCACTCCGAGGTCTTTGCGCATGGAATGCCCGGCTTCCTGCTCTTTGCGGGCATTTTCAAGAATCAGGGCTACCGATTTGCGGCGAAAAAGTTGGTTGTATTGCACACGCTAAAAATTGAGTTCGTTTTTCAAACGTACATGAAAATATCGAAACACACAAGCCTGCCGGAATTTTTCGATCAAATTGAAGCATCCCACCATACAATTACGATCACAACACATTTATATTCAGCACCTTAAATTATTCAATAATTACCTGCCGCCAAAGCTACCTTGCCCGAAAACCTGAGACCAGGGCAATTCAACCTTGTAAACGAAAAGTAACTTTGGTCCCTGCAGATGAACCATCTGCTGCTCTGATATCCTCAATAAAAAATGAATAACCGGCATTGTTCTTTTTATTAAAATAATCCAGCCTTTCTTTTGCCAGTTGTATCCCAAGGGAGCCTTTTTTGAAGGTTCTGCTTTCACTTAGCTTTGCAGCTTTCTCCCTTCCTATTCCATTGTCAGAAATTGAAAGATAAATAATATCATTTTCGCGGCAAACATCAACAGTTATCAGTTTTTGCCCAGCTTTGTGCATTAGTCCGTGCCAAAGTGCATTTTCAATAAATGGTTGCAAAATCAGCGAGGGAATTCTGAGTGAATTCAGATCAATTTCAGGGTCAATTTTAAACTCAGGAATCATTGTTTCGTTAAATCTAATGTTCTCAATGCTCAGATAGAGTTGAATGGTTTCAATTTCCTCGGCAAGTGTAACGCTTTCTGAACGTGAACCTTCAAGTATTTTTCTGATCAGCTTTGCAAACTTGTTCAGATAATAAATAGCCTTCTCTTTGTTGTTGTCAATCAGGTATGCCTTAATTGAATTCAGCGCATTAAAAATGAAATGAGGGTTCATTTGAGTTCTCAAAGCATCCAGTCGTAATTGCGAAATTTCATTGTCATAAGCCAGAGAAAGTGATTTCACTTTTTCAGCTTCAGTCTGCTCAATGGCTGTCCGGAGCTCAGCAATTTTTTCATCAAGTTTCCTCTCTAATTCAATCTGTTGCGAGTTCCGGAGTTCTTCCAGTTTTTTCTGCTCTTCGATGATCAGCTGCTGTGCAAGTAATTTTTCGGTGTACAAAAGTTTCACCTTATAGCCTAATCCCAGCATAAAAATGGTTGATTCTATAATGATACCAATATAGAAATAAAAAATGGGGATTTCACTGTATAAAATTTTATAACTCATTAATAATGAGGTATAAGCAAAAATTTGGTAGATGATTACTCCTGAAATTATAAAATACTTCAGATTGTTGGGAATCTTTGCTGTAATCCACAAAGCCGATATCACCAGCACTGTCATTATGGGAATAAAACCAAAGTTAAAAAATACGCTGAATAGTTTCTGATCTCCTCTGATAACTGCAAATACTCCCCACAATAAAGCTGCAATCATAAGTACTTTCAAAAATCTTGACAGCCAATGTGAATACCGGGGAAAGTATTTTCTCATTTCCAGAAATTCAATGTAGAAAAAGAAGAGCAAGCTGTTGTAAATCACCTGTATAAACCAGTTAAATGTGTAATATCTTGAATCGAGATAACTTTGCACCCACTCCTGTGAAATCAGAGGGCTGTTTTTAATAAGAAAAATTACCAGCAGCAGATTGTATAAGCCATAATATAGGAAAACCTGCTGACGGGTCTGACTGTAGATAAGCAGACAAATAAGACTGTATATCATCAAGCCCGAAGACACAAATCCCCAGAAAATGTTATGAAGTGTCAGAAAATCGGGATTCATATTTTATCGAGGAAAAACGATTTGCGATTGCGCGATACCGGAAGCGAAACGGAGTTCGACAGCACAACATATTCGTCAGCTTTATAAAACTCTTTTACTTTATTAAGATTTATCAGATAAGAATTGTGAATCCTGAAGAAATGAAAATTGGCAAGCTTTTCTTCCATAAATTTTAGTTTTTGGGTAATCACTATCCTGCTCTGGTTTTCCAGAAAAATGGTACAGTAGTTTCCATCACTTTCGCAATAGATAATTTCATCGGGATTTAAAAACGTAATTTTCCCGTCGTTGCTGATGCTGATTTTTTGAGGTGTAAATTTACCATTGGCAGCAACCAGTTTCTCAAGAGATTTTTCGAGGCTGGATAGCAGTGAATTAGAATTCCTTTTCTTTTCGATCCTGTCAATACAAGCTTTAAGATCATCGGCATCAATGGGCTTAAGCAAATAATCCAACGCCCTCTCCTTTATAGCTTTGATAGCGTACTGATCGTAAGCAGTAGTAATCACAACGTCGAAATTCCGGTCAGGGAATCTGGCAAGAAACTGAAAACCATCAATTTCAGGCATTTCTATATCAAGAAAAACACAATCTACCTGATTCTTTTTCAGGAAAACTGCAGCATCTCCGGGATTGGTAAATGTTTCCAGAATCTTAACATCATCGAGAAAGTTCTCAATTTCCCAACGCAGACTCTTAATTGCATCGGGTTCATCATCAACGATAATGAGTGTAATCATATGAAATGGATTTGGATAAAAGTAAGCCGAAACTCTTTAATAGTTCAGCTTTATTGTGTAAAACGATTAAAACTATGTACTGTTCGATAAATTGATGGTACGGAAGGTAATATTATTCAGAAAAGTATCAGCAAAGTCATTTTTGTAAACCATTTGCCTTTTTTGTCGTCCTGCACAGTTTTTTAGACCCATTACACAAATGCAAACCTTATCGCCTTTGACACTGTATAAATTAGCTGCGAAAAAGACCTTCTGGCTTTTTAAACTATTATTAACCCAAATATCTGCATGATGAAAAAATATGTTTCCAATAGCCTCCTGTTCAGAGTAATTATTTTCCTTGTAATATTTTCGTTACAGGGATTACAAATTCTTACTGCCCAGAATGCACTGGCACTTAAACAAAAGAAGTTTGATGGTTTACCCAAATTAGTAACCTTCGACAAAAAAGGCATTTCGAAGCCAATCTCTCTTTTGGGTGATGATGTATCACAAATGAAAGATGGCAGATTAGTAAGAAATGGCGTTGCAGCGCCTGCATTTAATGTGCTGGTTACCAACAAAGAAAATAGTTTTCCTGATGCAGTAAGCATTTCAGTGTATCTGAAACGCGAAAACATTGTTAACGGTGATTATAATCTCGAAATTCAGGTAGGCAAAGACTGGGTAAAGACCGATGTAGTAGTAAGAGTTAATGTTACTGCTGCAGGAATTGGTCAGCCAATTCTGATAAAGGAGCCCATTAAACCTGTGGTACCAATGCCGGCAGACTTTGTAAAAATCAGAGACAGCAGATTCGTAATAGCAGATACTGAAGCCAATGCCCGTAAAAAAATAATACAGGATGCCCTTAAATTAATTCCAAAGCCACCTGTACCAACGGTAAGCGACTGGTATCCCAAATCAACAGGTGCATTGGAGGGCTCTCTGGTGCTTGTTGGCAGAAGGTTGAAAGAGATTGTTTCAGTTAAAATTGGCACCACCGAACTTCAGCTTGTTGAATTCAGAGATGGCAGCACTTCTGTGCCCGATCTGGCGAATTATTCATTTCCGAAAGAGCCACTTACTGGTGCACTTACCATTCAATACAAAGGAAATGCCGGGTTATTACCTCCTGTTACCATAGAATCGGGATATAAAACAGTTGATCAGTTTGGCCCGCAATGGCCTGCCATGAGGGCAACATTTATTGATGTAAGTCCTTTCCCTTTACGTGATGATGCCAGCACGAGAATTTCAACTGATTTAAATCAGGGGCGTATTGATGCCATGCGGTTGGCTACTTTTTATATTCTCATTGAAAACATTCCTGGCAATGTATTAAAAGATGCAAGCATCACATTGAAAAAAGGAAAGTTCAGGCTTAGCTCCGGTGCCGCCGGGAATCCGGTTTACCGGCAGGCAGATGCATCGGGAAACACCGGTTTTCAGGGAAATGCTGTAATATTCAATTTTGTCGGATATTCAGATGATGTCAGCCCTTCCACTAATCTGGAAATCAGAAATGCTGAATTTGAATTTTCTATTAAAAGTTATTTAAATACCGCTTCCTCTCAAACAGATTTATTCAAAACCAATAAGGTAATCGCCAAAATAGAATACAACTCTCTTAAAGAATACGTAATCAGCAACACAGCAGTAGATTATGTTGAACGCCTTTATGATTTCCAATTGACCGACCGCTGGGGAGTGGTGGATGGAACCTCATCCAATGCCGATGGGTCCGGATCAGTTGCTGTAGGAAGAATTACGCTGGGCAATGACATTGCATTTCGCGTTGCTAGCGGACCTTTGGGAACAAAAGCCAAATGGTTTGCTCCATCTTTTGTAATGCCGCATGGCTGGGTAATTTCAGAAGTTCTTTGGCAGGAAAAAAGAGATTATCCGGCAAATGAAGAATCTAAAGCATTTACAACCGCAGCTAATTTCCCTTTGCTTAATCCATCTGTTCACTTTGATTGCAGGCCTTTAAAACAGTACAACAATCTTTTTCAGGGAGCTCCTTCAGCAGGCCGCCCATGGCCATCTCCTACCCACACTGCAGATTTTAAAGTCGGCTTTTTTACTCATGAACCAGTACGCAGGTTATATTCAGGAGCATACATTATGAAAGATGGTTCAGGTCCACCGCGGAATGAAGCATGCAACGTACGGGGAAGTTTGGCTAATGATGTAAATAAGTGGAGACAGTATGTAAAAGGTACCATATTTGGCCTGGAAGCAAGAAATACCCTGCACAATAATCACCGGGTAACTTTTATACTCTCTTCAATCAAAGTAAGGGGCCCACATGGAAAGAATATTGCCGACGCTTTGAGATTTGCTGAAATTGACACAGAATCCACAAGCGGATCAATTACAATGATTCCATCTCCGATTCCTTTAATGAAATCTGACGAGTATAATGTTGATCAGGAAGGCACCAGCTCGTACCCTGACCTGGCTGATGACAAATAAAGATTCACCACTTCTTTAAATTGATTTTCAATGAATTACATTGTAAGATTAATCACATTGCTTGTAATCTTCCTCCTTGTGGATGTGTATACTTTTGCACAAAATCAGGAGGAATCCCCTGAGAAATTCATGCCCAGAGAGTTGAATATCTCCAGCTCAGCTGTGTTTGAACTGATGGGAGTAACTCCCTCACAAATTTCGCGACCTTCTGATATTAAGGACTTTAAAGTAGACTGGTCGTTTAAATCATGGAGGCTCAATCCTAATATTGCAGTTCAGGGGCAACCCGTCTGGGAAATGTTTTACAGCCGGAAATCACTTGAAAAATACCGCAAAGCCGGATATTTCGGCCGGATGCTTGCATCTCTGGACGTTTCTGCCGGTACAGTTCAGAATGAAAAGGGTGAACGAAGAATTGGTTTCGGAGGAAAAGTAAATCTTTACAAAGCCAAAGACCCATTGCTTCAGTATGACTTTTTTAACTCTGTTACAGAACGTTACAATCAGGATATTCAACTGGCACAGGAGCAGATTAAGAACGTAAAAGCACAGCTTGACACTACCAGCGATGTCGCGGTTTACCGCACTCTTTCCTCTCAGCTGCTGCAACTGGAAAACAGCCGGAACGACATCATTACCCGGCAGCGCGAAGAGATTACCTCACAATCGGCAACTTTCGCCGAATTATACTGGAATACCTCCTTCGTTGATTTCGGTGCCGGAAGTATTTATACCTACAGCACCGACAGCGCCGGTTCACTCAAAAAGCTCAGCCTCAACCGCAACACCGGCTATGCAGCCTGGCTTACAGCCGGGTTTGGCATTGGCCGGAACTGGCTGATCAGTGGTATGGCCAGAACGTTGGTATATGACGAACAAGTAAACTTCAAAACTCAGGACACCCTGACTTTTGAAGAATTCGACAGAGATACTATTTTTGGCAACAACCTGATTACTGTGGGAGTAAATATCAGATATGGCTCTCCCTATCTCAACATTTTTATTGAATACTTTGCTGACTTGCGTGAAACCAAGGACAAGTTTGATGTGGTTGGTTTTGATTTATCCAGACAACTGCCCAATGTACCAACAGGCCAGGTGGTAATTGATAAATCCGTTTCGTGGAATCTGCAGCCGGTTCACTCGCTTACCCTTGGCGGCGACTGGAGAATGAGCAGGAATGTAATGCTCAATTTCGGCCTGCGAATGGAGTTCGACTCGAAATGGAAAAAACAAACATTTATACCTATTTCAACCTTGGTTTGCCTGATGAGGTAAGTCTCATTCAAAAGTCAATTAGGGGATGCCGAAAACCAGTTACAGAGTAGGGTAGATTTGTATTTTATGCCGGGAAACACTGTTGTCCGGGAAAAAGTAAGAGAATACCTTCCACCGCCGATGGCGGGGGAAGAATCTCTCAGAGTGTTAACATGTTTTCCCGGACAATAGTGGCCGGGAAAATATTTTAGTACTGAACATTTGTCAGAATTTAAGTAAACAGCACGTACAAATTTCATTCTGAAAATTTTGTACCGGAGCACCGCAATGTGATACAAAACCAATTCAGACTTCAAATACTTTCAATTGTATCCGGTAAATACTAATAACCTTAGATATATTTGTTTGAGATGGGGCTGCCTTACAAAGGCTAAAATTGGAACGGAATTGCAACCGATCTGCTCTGGGCGGTTCGGTTGTAATTATGCTGTTTCATAGGACCTTTGAGACAACCCCATTTCATAGTGAGTTAAAAGGTTCTTCCGGACAATAGCGAAAGCAATTTTAACATTTCAATGCAAAAATAAAACCTCCGCTGGAAAGCTTGCTTCTTACCAGCCCCCGTATTCGTTCCAGGGCCTGAGGTCGAGGTCGCTGATGGCAATGCGGCAGCCGGCAGTGATAAAGGCCGCAGCCAGCTGTGCGTTGGTAATCAGCGGAATGTTGTAGTCAATGGCGCTGCGGCGGATGGTGTAGTCGTTGTTCAGCTCTTCCTTGGAGAGGTTTTTCGGAATGTTGATCACCAGGTCTATTCTGCGCTCTCGTATGTACTCCAGAGTGTTGGGTGAGGTGTTTTCGTCGGGCCACGAAAGTACAGTAGAGAAAATTCCGTTTTCTAACAAAAACTTAGAAGTGCCGCGGGTGGCAAACAACGGAATTCCCTTTTCGGCCAGCATGCGGGAGGGCTCCAGCAGCTGTACTTTCGATTTTACATCTCCGCTCGAAATCAGCACACCCCGTTCAGGCATTTTGTATCCCACCGAAATCATGGATTTAAGCAGTGCATCGTGAAAAGTTTCGCCCAAACAAGCCACTTCGCCGGTAGAAGCCATATATACTCCCAGCACCGGATCGGCTTTTGCCAGACGGGAAAACGAGAACTGC
>JANJXJ010000140.1 GCA_024709105.1 Lentimicrobium sp.
GCAGTAACTTTCAGAGTTAAGTTAGAACAAAAGTGCATGGTTTTATTAAGGTTGTCTCAATTTTCCATGCACCAAACAATGAACTGAAGATACAAAATGCCGTTAAGACTGCCCATCAGTAATCCTCAATGCAATTGGGAGATGTGCAATACGGCCTCAAAAACAGAACCCCGGAGAGGATTCCGCCATGATAAAGGGCAACCCTTACTGGGTTGTTTTGTTTGACGATTCATTAACTCCCGGTTTGGCAAGCCGCACCGGGGGTTACTATAGGGAAACTCCTAACGGAGTTTTTCAGCAGATACTAAGCAATACAAAAAAGGCGGAGTTTTCCCCGCCATTTCTTTAGTCTGTTAATTAGCTTTTACCAGCTGCCGCTGGCACCGCCGCCACCAAAGCTGCCTCCGCCGAATCCGCCGAAACCGCCTCCGCCGCCTGATGAACCGCCCCATCCGCCACCTGAGCTTCTGCCGCCACCGCTGTTGAGCATAGACAATAATATCCAGAACGGAAGGTTGGAAGAACCAAAGTTCTGATGCCGGTTGCCGGAATTTCTTCCAAATAGCAGAGCAAGCAACACAATTATAATAATGGGGACAAGCGCAACCAAAGGGCTGCCTTTCTTGTCGAAGTCGGCAGCTTTAAATCTTCCGGTAGCCAGATCAAAAACAATATCAACGCCGGTATTGATGCCTCCGTAATAATTGTTCTCCCTGAAATAGGGAATCATCTCGTTGTCAACAATTCTTCTGGCAATTGCATCAGGAATGATTTCCTCCATGCCATATCCGGTTGAAATGGCGGCTTGTCCGCGTTCGTTGCCGGATTTGGGTTTTACAAGTATAACCACGCCATTGTTGAACTCCTTTGAGCCTACTCCCCAGCCTTTGCCGATGCGCTGTGCCAGGTCGTCAATATCGTAGCCATTCAGGCTGCTGAGGGTTACCACAACAATTTGTGTAGAAGTTGAATCGTTGTAGGCAACCAGCTTTGACTCCAGTCTTGCTGCCTCATCGCTGCTCAGTATGTTTGCCAGATCATTGACCAGACGAGGAGGATTGGGTTTTTCAGGAATCTGAGCAACAGAAGTGATGGCCGAAAAAAGCAGCACTGCAAAAGCAATACTTACGGCATAAAAAACTGTTTTATTCATCTGTAGCAGTTTTAATTGGAGCCAAAGGAAATGTCGTCGGGCAGTTCGTTTACATCGCTGGCTTTAAAAGGAAAATGCTTTTTAAGCTGCGCTCCGGCTTCATGAATTCCGGCAACAAGGCCAGCCGCAAATCTTCCTTCTCTGAAATGGTTGATCATCAGCAATTTGGTTGACTCCCAGAAGTCGTCGGGCACAACGGCATTGATGCCCGAGTCGCCGATAATGGCAAACGATCTGTTGTGGATGGCTAAATATATCAGAACCCCGTTGTGCTGTTCTGTTTTATCCATCTTCAGAATGTTAAACAGCTGTGCAGCCCGGTCGAGAACATCGCCTTTGCATTTGTTCTCAATATGAACCCTTATTTCGCCTGAAGTGTCGAGTTCGGCATCGAGAATAGCAAGTTTTATTTCCTCTTTTTCGGCTGCCGAAAAAAAGTTTTTGGCTGAATCTGGCATTATTCAGAGCTTAGAATTGAACTTCGGGAGCTTTCTCAGCACCTGATTCTGCCTGGAAGTAGGCTTTCTTTTCAAAACCAAACATACCGGCAAGCATGTTGTTGGGGAAACGCCTGATCTCGGTGTTGTAAGCCTGTGCTGTTTCGTTGAAGGTTCTTCTTTCTACTGTAATTCTGTTTTCGGTTCCTTCGAGCTGGGCCTGTAAATCCATAAAATTCTGGTTTGCTTTCAGGTCGGGATAACGTTCAACAACAACCATAAGCCTTGATAGTGCTGATCCCAGGCCTTCCTGAGCCTGCTGAAACTGCTGCAGACTGGCTTCGTTGAGGTTGGTGGGGTCAATGGTTACACTGGTGGCTTTGGCTCTTGCTTCAATCACCTGTGTGAGTGTGCTCTGCTCAAAATCGGCATAACCTTTTACAGTATTTACCAGGTTGGGAATAAGGTCGGCGCGGCGCTGGTAAACGTTTTCGACCTGCGCCCATGAAGCGGTAACTCCTTCTTCGAGGGTCACCAATCTGTTATAGCGTCCGCTGAGCATCATAACAAGCAACAGGACTAAGCCAACAATGACTAAAATGGTAATCAGGGATTTTTTCATGTGGGTTGTTTTTATCAGGTAAAGTTAGTTTTTTTTCAGACTGGCTGAAATGATTTTTGAAAAGTTTAATTCTGGTCGAAGCTAAAAATTCCAGGGAAAGGGACTGATTCAAAAGTTTAAAACGTTGAGCGGAATTGCAAATTCCGCTCAGCGTGCTGGTTTGCAAAGCAGTGTTATTTGCCTGTTATTCTTTAGTTTCTATATTGCCAAAGCTCGGATAGCTCTGTTCTTCCAGGGTTTTAGTCCCGGGTAAGTTGTAAAGGGTTAACCAATGATTGAAATGCTTCTTTTGATGAAGCTGGTGAGCTCTTCGCCTTTCAGCAGGTTTTGCGATAACCTGGCCAGGTCGAACAACTGCTTGGCAAGTGCCTTTTTATCCTCTTCGTTTTCGGTTTCCTTCAATCTGCTGATGAGTGCATGATTGCTGTTTACCACCAGATTGTATGAGTCAGGCAGACTGCCCATGTACGACATACCGCCGAGCATGGACATATCTTTCATTCTGCGCATAAACTCGGGGCGGGTAATCTGTACAGGCATATCGGTTTCGCTCAGGCTTTCGAAAACCACAGTGTAGTTGGCTTCGCCGGCAATTTCACCGAAAATGGGTTTGATCTGATTTTGCTCTTCTTCCGAAAGTTTTGAAGGCAGCTGTTCATCCTTTTTAATTAGTTTGTCAATTACATCGCCATCCACTCTGATAAAGGATGATTTTTCGAATTTCTGCTCCAGGGTATTTACAAAGTGGTTGTCAATCGGGCCATCCATCACCAGCACACTGTATCCGCGGGCAGTTGCTGCTTCAATATAGCTGTGCTGCTCAGTAGTATCGGTGGTGTAGAGGTAAACCAGTTTCTGATCCTTGTCGGTTTGTGCAGCGGTAATGGCATCTTTGTATTCATTAAAGGTGTAATACTTGCCGGCTGTATCCTTGAGGAGGCAGAATTTTTCGGCTCTTTCCCAGAACTTTGGTTCCGAAATGATGCCATATTCAATAAATATCCTGATGTCGTCCCATTTTTTCTCAAAGTCCTCGCGGTTGTTCTTGAAGATGTCTTCCAGCTTGTCCGCAACTTTTTTCATAATGTGATTGGATATTTTCTTCACATTGGCATCGCTTTGCAGGTATGAGCGCGAAACGTTGAGCGGAATGTCGGGCGAATCAATTACACCGTGCATCAGGGTGAGAAAATCGGGTACTATTCCTTCAACGGAATCAGTAACAAAAACCTGATTTGAATACAACTGAATTTTTTCTTTCTGAACCTCAAAGTTCTTTTTCACCCTTGGGAAATACAAAATTCCGGTAAGGTTGAACGGGTAATCCACATTCAGGTGAATGTTGAACAATGGATCTTCGAACAAGGCTGGGTAAAGCTCGCGGTAGAAACTTTTATAATCCTCTTCGCTCAGATCGGCAGGTTTGCGTTTCCAGGCAGGGTTTACATTGTTGATGATGCGCGGCGACTCGGTTTCATTGTACTTATCGTTGCCGTTTTCATCTTTTTCTCCTTCCACTTTTTCCCATCTCTTTTCGTTGCCAAATCTGATGGGTACGGGCAGGAATTTGCAGTATTTCTTCAGCAGATCAAGAATTCTGTGCTCTTCGAGAAACTCAAGAGAATCGTCGGCAATGTGAAGTATAATATCGGTTCCGCGCTGACTTCTTTCGGTTTCGGTTAGGGTGTATTCGGGGCTTCCGTCGCACTCCCATTTCACAGCTTTTGAACCGGGGCCTTTTCTGTAGGTTTTGGTGATGATTTCAACTTTTTTCGACACCATAAACGAGGAGTAGAAGCCGAGTCCGAAATGTCCGATAAGCTGAGCTGCATCGGTATCAGTTTTCCCTTTGTATTTTTTTACAAATTCTTCGGCTCCCGAAAAAGCAATCTGGTTGATGTATTTGTCCACCTCCTCGGCAGTCATTCCAATGCCATTGTCTTTGATGGTAAGCGTTTTGGCTTCTTTGTCAACCACAACTTCAATGGTAAGATCGCCCAGTTCTTCTTTAACATTACCCATCGAAGCGAGGGCTTTTAGCTTTTGGGTTGCATCTACGGCGTTGGAAATCAACTCTCTGAGAAAAATCTCGTGATCAGAATACAAGAATTTTTTAATAATTGGAAAGATGTTTTCCGTTTGAACGTTGATTTTACCTGTCTGCATGGCAAATATGTTTAGTTTGGTTTGTTAACAGAATCCATGTTGTTCAAACCTTGTGCCATGCAATTTTAGCCTGACAAATTGTCTTATCAGGCGGGAAAAGCGTTTTAATCCGGATAAAAAGCGAAATAGAAGCAGGGTGATGTCAGCCCTGTCCCGGAATTTCGATAATAAAGGAAGTTCCGGTTTCGGGTTTGCTGGTGAAGTAAATCTTACCTTTCAGGTACTTTTCGGTAAGAATTTTCATGCTGTAAGTGCCCAGTCCCCGGTCGGCGGCTTTGGTTGAAAACGAGCGGTTGAAAATCTGAAGCTGAATATCTTCGTTCATGTAACTTGGGTTATGCACCCAGATCATAGCTCCTTTCTGCTGGCAGGGGATTATGCCAAAGGTAACCTGTCCGTCTACTTTCTCTGCCTCGAATGCATTTTTAATCATATTGGTGACCACCCTCTTAATGAGCACCTTATTGGCAGTAAAGTTAAAATCTTCGCTGCGGTTGTCCAAAACAAAGGCATCACTTCTGACCATAAACGACTTGAACTCAACAGTCATTTCATAGAACAATTCAATGGAGTTGATGTCAACCGGATTGGAAACATGATCCAACTGATTGTCGTATGTTATCAGTCTGTGGGTGTTGATTTCATCAATCAGCTTGGTGGATGATTTCATCAGCATGCCCAGGAATTGTTCGTGGCTGTCTTCAAATTCCCCGGAAGAGAGCAATTCGGTCATGCCGCTGATGTTGTGCGCAGTATTAAGAATGTCGTGATAAAAAATTCTTTCGAGAAGTACCCGTTTCTTTTCGTTGGAGATGTCCTGGAATGAAAAGAGTATAAACTCCTGATTATCGAGTTCTATACTTTTTGAGGAAACCGAAAGGTTAAGCGGCCCAATGGAGGAGTTGATGGTACATTCTCCGTCGCCACTGCCAAAGTTAATGCAGTCGTTGATGGCTTTAAATGTTCCGCAGACTTTACATGCAGGCGATGAGCCGCAGCCCTCGGGGCTATACCTTGAATTGGCGCAGCCCAGCAGTTCGCCGGGTTTAAATCCGAGATAAGGTTTTACATCGGTTATTTCAAGTAAATCCAGCAGCGCCTGGTTACCATAGATCAGCTGATTTTGCTGATTCAGGATCATGGTGGCTATAGGAATGGCGTTAAGAATGGAAACTGCCAGACTGTTGGATTTTACCAACTCATAATCCTTAAGCAACATTTCCTGACTCTTACGCACAAATAATTGCCGGGTATTTATTTGATTCATCAGAAACCCCTTGTTTGCGATGTAAAGGTATGCAATTTTTTACATCTGTTTATTTCTTTATATTTTTTTGGATAATTTGTAACCGGATTTCGGGTTAAATCATTGAAATTTAGAATGATTCTTCAGAATTAATAAATTGTTAATTTTTTTTGGCCTGTTAAAACAACTAATGATTTAATTCAATTTTTTCTATCCAATTTATCTTTTTACATGCCCAAATGCCCATCAGAATTGCTTCTGCGGCATCGTGACGGGGTTTGTTGTGCGAAGGGGCTCCTGATTTTTTAATTTCGGCTTCAGCCAGCTTAATGGCATTTTCTTTTGCTTTTTGACTGTTCGGGAACTCACTTTCGTATAACAATTCTTTTCTCCAGATTCCTGCATCGGTTTTACAGGCATTTATGCCCAGTTTGGTTGCAGTATTCAACCACGATTCGGTAATGGGGCCCCCGCCTTCAACAAACAGATAAACAAGACAATCAATAGATTTCAGTAATGGATAAATGGCCTTTTTCAAGCTCGCTGGAGAGCCCATATTGTGCGATCGGTACCAAACCAGTTTGCCATCATTGCCAAACAACGCCAATCCGGTTCTAACTCCGGCATCAACCGCAAGAAGAAATTCGTCAGGTTTACCTGAAGGTTGATTTTTTTGAGGCATTTTTTTATGATGATGATTTCAAAAATAGTCAAAAATAATCATGTAATGGATAAAAACCGGCAGACTGCAGCCGCAGGGGAATTTGACAGACATATTATCAAAGCCACTGCAAGTGATATCTTATTATTTTAATCAGGACGCTCAAGGGTAACCTGAATAAATAAATGAATTTTGAATCAATCTAAATCCCTTTTTTTCATTGCCATTAATGGGAAAGTTTCTATTTTAGCCCCGGATTATCCGGTGATTAAAAAACCACTTAAAATATAAAAACATGTTAGATCTTGACTGGACACATTTGCCTTTTGGCTATGTGAAAACCGATTACAACGTACGCTGTTACTACAGAAACGGAAAATGGGGAGAGCTTGAAATCTCTTCTTCAGAGTTTGTGAGTCTGCATATTGCAGCATCTTCGCTTCACTACGGGCAGGAAGCTTTTGAAGGTATGAAAGCCTTCAGGGGTAAAGATGGCAAAATCCGTATTTTCCGCTGGGAAGAAAATGCAAAACGTATGGAAAGCTCGGCCAATGGAGTAATGATGGCTGTTGTTCCCCACGAGCTTTTTCATGAAGCCATTGTAAAAGCAATCAAACTCAATGAACGTTTTATTCCTCCTTACGGAACGGGAGCTTCTTTGTACCTGAGGCCGCTGCTTATTGGCACTGGCGCCAGGGTTGGGGTAAAACCTGCTGATGAATATTTATTTATGGTGTTTGTTTCACCTGTAGGGCCTTACTTTAAGGAAGGATTTAAACCGGTTGCTTTGCAGATTGCCCGCGACCATGATCGTGCCGCACCCAAAGGGACAGGTCGTTTTAAAGTTGGTGGCAATTATGCCGCAAGTCTCTCGGCTGGCGAAGAAGCACATGCCGCAGGATATGCTGCCGCCCTCTTCCTTGATGCCAAAGAAAAAAAGTTTATTGATGAAGCCGGTCCTGCCAATTTCTTTGCCATTAAAGGAAATAAATACATTACCCCGAAATCGGAAAGTATTCTTCCTTCTATTACCAACAAGAGCCTTATGGATCTGGCCCGCGATATGGGTATGGAAGTAGAGGTGAGGCCTGTTCCGGTTGAAGAATTACCTGAATTTGACGAAGTGGGTGCCTGCGGAACTGCCGCTGTTATTTCTCCGGTTTGCAAAATCGAAGACCACCTTACGGGAACTGTATATCAATATTGTAAGGATGGTAATGCCGGTCCTGTTTCTACAAAGCTATACAAACGCCTTCAGGCAATACAGTACGGCGATGAGCCTGATGTATTTGGATGGAATTTTATTGTTGAATAATAAAATGTTCATAAAAAAAGCCCGCCAGAAGCGGGCTTTTTTTATGATACTATACCGGCGTTTCGAAGAATCAACGACATTTCCTCCTGCATCTTTTTGGCCTCTTCTGCTGCTTTTGAGGCAAAATCAGTTCCGGTGGATGCAAAAATTATACTTCTTGAAGCATTTACAAGCAACCCGCAATCTTTGTTCAGGCCATATCTGGCCACTTCACTCAGGCTGCCGCCCTGCGCCCCGACTCCGGGTACCAGCAGAAAATGTTCAGGAGCTATTTCGCGCACCTTTTCGAGCATCTCAGCACGGGTGGCGCCAACTACAAACATCAGATTATTTTTGCTGCCCCAGCTTTGTGAGGTTTTCAGTACATTTTCGAAGAGTGCGGTTCCGCTTGTGTCCTCATTCAATTGAAAGTTAAAAGCACCTTTGTTGGAAGTCAGTGCCAGCAGTACAACCCATTTTCCTTCGAATGCCAGAAAAGGAGAAACAGAGTCTTCGCCCATGTAAGGGGCAACAGTTACAGCATCAAAATCAAATCCTGAAGCGGCTTTGCTGAAAAATGCCCTGGCATACTGACTTGATGTGTTTCCTATGTCGCCTCGTTTGGCATCGGCAATGGTGAAACACTCCGTTCTGAAATTCTCCAGATAATCCATGGTTTTTTTCAGGCTGTTCAGCCCTTCAATACCTCGTGACTCGTAAAATGCAAGATTGGGTTTGTAAGCAACCGTGAAAGGCAGTGTTGCATCAATGATGCTGCGGTTAAACTCAAAAACAGGGTCTTCAGTGTTTCGCAGATGTGCCGGTATCTTGTCAATTTCACTGTCGAGCCCAACACAAAGGAAGGATTGTTTGGTTTTGATAAGTTCGGTTAGTTGCGCCCAGTTCATGATTTTCCGTTTTGGGTGTTACAAAGATTTAGTGATTGTGTTTAACCTACAGCTTCTTTCAGCCTTTCTGCATTTTCGGCGAGTTGCAGTGCATCAATCATATCCTGTATGTCGCCATCCATAAATGAAGGAAGATTGTAAATGGTCATATTGATGCGGTGGTCGGTGATGCGGCTCTGAGGATAATTGTAAGTGCGCACTTTTGCCGACCTGTCGCCGGTTGAAACCATGGTTTTCCTCTTTTTCGAGATCTCGTCAAGATATTTCTGATATTCCTGTTCAAAAAGACGGGTGCGCAGGATGGTTAGTGCCTTATCATAGTTTTTTAGCTGTGATTTCTGATCCTGTATGGCAACGGTAATTCCGGTGGGAATATGAGTAAGCCTTACTGCTGAATATGTGGTATTTACCGATTGTCCGCCGGGGCCTGAGGAGCAGTATAAGTCCTTGCGGATGTCGGATGGTTTCAGGTCAATATCGAATTCATCGGCTTCGGGCAGTACAACTACCGATGCAGCAGAGGTATGAACCCTGCCCTGGGTTTCGGTTTGCGGCACCCTTTGCACGCGGTGAACCCCTGATTCGTATTTCATCAGGCCGTAAACATTCTCACCTGAAACGTTAAAGATGATTTCCTTGTAACCGCCTGCGGTGCCGTCAGTAAAATCAGCCAGCTCAATTTTCCAGCCTTTGGTTTCGCAGAACTTCGTGTACATCCGGTACAAATCACCTGCAAAAATACTTGCTTCGTCGCCACCGGTACCGGCACGAATTTCAACCACAGCATTTTTGCCATCCTGCGGATCTGAAGGAATAAGCATCAGGCGGATGTCTTCCTCCATTTTTTCCTTTTTGCTTGTGAGTTCCGTAAGTTCTTCCTTGGCCATTGCCTTGAATTCCTCATCCTTTTCATTGTAGAGGATTTCTCTGGCGGCTTCCATATTGGCGACTACCGACTCATATTCCTTATAGGCAGCAATAATGGGCTGAAGGTCTTTGTAATCTTTGCTGAGTCTGACAAAAGACTTCATATCGGCCATGATGGCCGGATTGTTCATCTGTTCCTCAATATCCAGAAAACGCTGATATATGGCTTCAAGCTTGTCGAGCATGATGTTTTGTTTTTGGGGTGCAAAGGTACAAAATTTAGTGAGCAGATATTCTGCTTTTTGCAAGAGGATAGTTATTCAAACTAAGAGAGAAAACCCGCAGAGGGCTGTTGTGTAATTCATTATTTGATTCACAACAGGCAGGAATTCTTTTAATAATATCTGAACTCTCCGTAGGCAGACGTTAAGGTAAGCTGCTTGTCAGCTGCTGCTTCACACCTTCCAACCACTTTTGCATCTATTCCAAAGCTGCCTGAAATGGCAATTATGTTTTCCGCAATAACTTCGGGAACATACAATTCCATGCGGTGACCCATATTAAAGACCTTATACATTTCGGCCCACGATGTTCCCGATTGCTCCTGTATTATGCTGAATAATGGAGGAACATCAAAGAGATTGTCTTTTATAATATGCATATTGTCAACGAAATGCAAGATCTTGGTTTGAGCTCCTCCCGAGCAGTGAACCATTCCGTGAATATGTTCCCGGTAGTTATCGAGTATACTCTTAATTACAGGTGCATAGGTTCGGGTAGGGGAGAGTACCAGTTTTCCCATATCAATTCCCTTTACAGGCGAAGGATCGGTAAGTTTAAGATTCCCGCAATAGGCCAATGACTCAGGTACTTCAGGGTCAAAGCTTTCGGGAAATAAACCTGCATAAACGTTATGGAAAACATCGTGCCGGGCCGACGTAAGGCCGTTGCTTCCCATGCCACCGTTGTATGATTTTTCGTAAGTGGCCTGCCCGTAAGATGATAGTCCGACAATAACATCACCCGCCTGTATATTATGGTTTGAGATCACTTTGTTTCGTGGCATTCTTGCGGTGACAGTTGAATCCACGATGATGGTTCTTACCAGGTCGCCTACATCGGCTGTCTCACCTCCTGTGGAAAATATTCCAATGCCATAGCTGCGCATTTCTTCCAGAAACTCTTCGGTTCCGCTGATGATGGCCGAAATTACCTCACCGGGAATTTTATTCTTGTTTCTGCCTATGGTTGATGAAATGAGGATGTTGTCAATTGCTCCCACACAAAGCAGGTCATCGGTGTTCATGACAATGGCATCCTGTGCAATACCCTTCCAAACGCTGATATCACCGGTTTCTTTCCAGTAAAGGTAAGCCAGCGATGATTTGGTGCCTGCACCATCGGCATGCATAATATTGCACCATTCGGGATCACCACCTAAAATATCGGGAATTATTTTGCAGAAAGCTTTAGGATACAGCCCTTTGTCAACATGGGCAATGGCTTTGTGAACATCTTCCTTACCTGCAGAAACTCCCCGCTGTATGTATCTTGATTCTTCTGACATGTGCACTTTAAAAGCAAACCGGCTGCAAGAGCAGCCGATTTAATGTTAATTAAAAATGAGTTGCTTGTTTGTTTCATCAATCTTAAACCTGCCCATAACATTAATGGTGCTTTCGCCCATTATGATGCCTTCGGTAATTTTATGTGAAACACTGGCTTCCACATTTGTGGCAGTTTTGTTGCCGATTTTAAATTCCCTGATTCTGAAAACGGCCTTGTCGGCAATGGAGCCCTCAGCAAGTATTACATTGGCATCACCCACAAAATCATTTTTCGTAATGGCTCCTGAGGTCAGCAGCCTTTGTGCTTCCGGAAGTGAGAAGATCAGTCCCCGGTCATTCCGGTCGAGCATAATTTTTACATTATAACCATTAACAATGGCGGGGATATAAACGGCATTTCCCTTTCCTGTTTCAATGGAAACAATATTATCTTCAGGATTTATGCTGATTTCAACCGTTTGATTAAGCTGGCGGTTTTTTGGTTTTGGTACAAAGTCTTTGCTCAAAACCCTGAACTCTGTGCGACGGTTAAGCGCATGTGCGGCTTCTTTTTCAGGAGTTGTTTTCAAAGAATCAATGTAAGACTCAGTGAGCACAGTACCGGCTTTAAACAGGAAGCCGTCTTTTCTTACATCCTTGGCTAGTGTGCGCGGCACCCTTTCCCCATAACCTTTGGCAACCAGTCGCTCCGGGTCAATACCTCTTTCTATCAGATAGTTTACCACTGATTCGGCACGGCGCTGCGAAAGGATATCATTGCGTTCGTCGGTGTCGCGGGCATCGGTATGTGAAGCAAGTTCCACAACAACAGTTTCATTTTCAAGCAGGGTTTTGATCAGCCCTTGCAGAGAATCCTGATACTGAGGTTTGAGATCCCATTTAGCCAGATCGTATAGAATATCAGGCAATACAACCGGTTTTTGAGGTATGGGTTCGAGGAGAAAATCAATGATAAAATCTTTATTTTTCTCTAAACCAACAGTGGTTTCGCTGGCTTTTTTATTGAAGTAATTGTCTTTGAGAACTGTTAGTTCGTAAGTTGTGTTTGGTTTGATCTGCGATTTGCTGAAGGAATAGAAACCTTTGGGGTCTGTTTTGGCATCTACCGAAGATCCGTCTGAACCAACCAGCCTGACTGTTGCCAGCGGAATAAACTGTAATGTAAGTTCATCTTTAACAGTTCCCTGCAGGGTAAATACAAGCGGTGGGTTTATAAACGAATAAATATCATCTCCACCGCGGCCTCCTTTGCGGTTAGAGGATAAGAATCCCTGTTCTTCACCGGGTTGAAAAACCATTCCAAAATCGTCGCCGTTTGAATTTACAGGTACTTCCAGGTTAACAGGGGTTACCCATTCGCCGTTTCGCTTTACTGATTTAAATACATCCAGTCCACCTAATCCCGGATGTCCGTTGCTCGAGAAGTAGAGTGTTGTATCGTTTTTAAGAAACGGGAAAACCTCATCGCCTGGTGTATTGATTACTGCACCGAGATTGAGAGGCTTTTTAAATTCGTCGGATGTTGAAGTGCGGGTTGCAATCCATAAGTCTTTTCCGCCTTGTCCGCCAGTCCGGTCGCTGGAGAAGATAAGGGTAAGTTCATCCTGGCTTATGGCGGGATGTCCGTTGGTAACTGTACTATCGCCACCCAGATTCAGCACCTGGGGCTCACCCCAGCCTTTACCTGAGCGCTTCACCATCAGTATCTTGCAGTTTGATGATGTTTCTTCGGCATTTCCGCATCGGGTATAATACAACGCATTGAATTTGTCGTTGAAGGCAGCTGCTCCTTCGTTGGATGCAGTATTTATTTTTCCGTCAGCATCCACCAGAGTGGGTTCGCTCCATTCGCCTTTGCGATCCTGTCTTGAAAGGTAAAGATCGCTGAAGTTTTGCCCTGTCCAGTCATCGAGCCCTTTTCCGGTGCTCCCTTCGCGGGTGGAAGTGAAGATCAGCGCATTGTAAAATTTATCGGCATAGGTGGGCGCGAAGTCGTCGTTTTTGGAATTCAGTTTTTTTACGTTGGCAACTGTAAATTTAGTAGGACTTTTCAGCCATTCGGCTGCCAGGTCGCAGGATTTGGCTCCATTCGGGCCTCGCGGGTCTTCAGGATTGTTTTCTGCATATAGCAAATAGTACTCTTTTGCATCTTCATATTTTTCATTTGCCCTGAGCATGTCGGCATAATGCAGATAAACGACAGGATTTTTACGGGCAAAGTCCGACTTAATAATTCTACGGTAGGTAACTTCAGCTCTTTTGGTGATGTTCATCATTCTGTAACATTCCGCCATCTGAAATGAAATTCTGTCTTTTTCGGGCCGGCTTTTGGTTTTGGAATAGGCCTTTTTATAGCGTTTTACAGCCAGGTTGTATTGAAAACTGTTGAAGGCTTCATCAGCAGCAGCCATACGCCTGCTTTGGGCATGTACTGTAAACTCGCCCGCAAAAAGAAAAATGGCAGTTACCATCAGTATCCTGGCCAGGTTGCGGTATTCAGGGTAGAATTTTTTGGCTGAACTCATCTTATCTTTGGGTTTGCCTGCTAAATCAGACATTTTAATATGAACGTTTTTAGTTTGTTTCAGAAACACTAAGCTTACCTAGAACGCAAAAGCAGTAATTTAATTGTTTGTTTTCGGGTTTTCGGTTTGTTCCTGCGAAATGTTTTCTGTTAATTCTGTAACCTCATCTTTTTCAGGTTGAGGCTTTGGAGGTTCGGGATAAATGCTGGTATCTTCTGTTGCAATTGTAGCCAGACCGGGCAGATCTTTTCTCAGGTTATCGGCTTCGCGCCGGACACTTTCCCTTGCTGCTGCTATTTCCCGGGTAATCGAGCCTGTTTCTTCGCGGAACTCGCGGGTAATATCTCCTGAGGCTTTCTTCAATTCATTCATAACCCTTCCTACCTTACGAGCCATTTCCGGCATTTTTTTCGGTCCGAAGATTAAAAAAATAGCAACCACAATGATAAGAAACTCACCACCACTTATATCCAGAAACAAAAGAGTACCTGACAACATAGGATTTTTATTGACTTTGTAAAATTACAATTTTTATGGATAAAGAATCTGAATTTTTTAAGGTTCAGGAATTGGTTTGATAAGAAAAAAAAAGCCCGCTTTCCATAAGCGGGCTTTTTTCAAAAAAAACAGTTTATTAATGGGCTTTTTTCAACTCCTCTTTACGCTTTTTGCGGTTGTTGTAGAGGGTGATGAAGTCAAATGCTATTGGTGATGCCACAAAAATCGAAGAGTAGGTTCCTACGGCAATACCTACCATAAGTGCAAATACGAAACCACGGATAACTTCACCACCAAAGATAAAGATGGCAATAAGTACAACGAGGGTGGTACCTGCTGTATTGAAGGTACGGCCCAGCGTACTGTTCATCGCGTGGTTCATGTTGTCCTGAATGGTACGTTTTGGATACAATCCTACATATTCCCTGATACGGTCGAAGATGATTACAGTATCGTTGATGGAGTATCCGATGATGGTAAGAAGTGCCGCAATAAATGCCTGATCAACTTCCAGGTTAAATGGCAATATTCCCGAGAAGATCGAATACAGCGATAAGGTGATCAACGTATCGTGAGCAAGTGCAATCAAACCTCCCAGACCATATTGCCATTTTTTGAAACGGATAGCAATGTAGATGAAGATAATGACCAATGCAAAGAAAACTGCAAGCACAGCGCCCTGTTTGATATCGTCAGCAATGGTCGGCCCAACTTTTTGTGAACTGAGTCTACCGAGTACCTTGGTGTCATCATCAGCGGTAAAATCGTCGAAGCTCATGTCGGTAGTGTAGAATTTCTTCACTCCGTTAAA
>JANJXJ010000170.1 GCA_024709105.1 Lentimicrobium sp.
ACAGTCCAAATGATATGGAAATCAGAGAAGTAGTTTTTTCACAGATAAAAAAGGTGCGTCAGATTCTTGACAAGCAGGAACTTGTAGCCGGTGAAGCACTTTTTAACCAGAACGATTGTCAGGTGTTGTCGCAGTCGGGGCGGGGTTTCGACCTGATGGTGACTCATCCTCAGCAATCGAGGCAATTTGACCTGAAGCTTGAATTTTACGATGAAGATATTATCCCGGTTAAGGAAGGTGAACGCAGCGGCTGGGATCGGTTTTCGTATGCATGTTTGCTGCAGGCCGACTATGAACTCAGTCTCCTGGATCCGAGAACCGTGCTGGAGCACAAGAAATATTCCCGCGAAGGAATGATAAAACGGGTATTGGATGAGCGCCGGCTAAAAGCTGAAAGCGCCAGATACCACATTAAATGGGCTGACAATATTTATGGTGACCACATTCTCACCAACGAAAGGGGAATCAAGTACAAGGTTTTTCTCAGGGATTTTGAAAATGAGACCGGTTACAGCGACAGTATGGATTCAAGGCTGAACAAACTAGGCACTACCAAACATATTATGTTTGCTTTCAGGCAACTTAAGCAAAATACCGACTTGTTTCGCCGTTTGGATAAAACCTATCCTTTTATTGAGGTGTTTTGCGACCCGCTGAATGAATATCGCATAACCTGGTACTACCCGCACATATTGCCCGGGCAGGAAGCCGCGCTTATTCAAAAATACTTTGGCGACCGCAATTTTATTGATGATTCAGAAATCACAGGTTTGCTGGGGTTTATAAACGAATCATCTCCCTTACCACTAATTAAAGTAAGGCCTGAGGTGGCTCAAAAAATTGAAGCCGCATTCGAAGAAGAAGTTTTCCTGAAACTGAGGAAAGCATATATGCCGGAATATAAAGACATCAAAATTGAACTTTTCCCTTATCAGAAAGAAGGTGTTGAATTTGCCCTTTTTCGCAAAACCGCGGTAATTGCCGATGAAATGGGACTCGGGAAAACCCTTCAGGCAATAGCAACAGCAATAGCCAAAAAGAGGGTGTTCGGGTTCAGAAAAACATTGGTGGTTTGTCCTGCTTCGCTCAAAGACCAATGGAAAAAAGAAATAGAAAAATTCACAGAAGAGAAGGCGCTGGTAGTTGAAGGGCTTCCCGAGGAAAGAGAAAAGCAGTATCTTGAAAATGAGCACTTTTTTACCGTTGTAAATTATGAAACCATACTGCGCGACAGCCAGACCATAAACAAAGCCGGTTTTGATTTTATGATTCTGGATGAAGCACAGCGCATTAAGAATTACGAAACAAAAACTGCATCATCAGTAAGCCGGCTTAAGGTAAAACATGTGCTTGTAATAACCGGTACGCCAATTGAGAACCGGCTGATTGATATATTTTCCATTGTGAGTGCCATCAATCCCGGATTTTTTGGCCCGCTGTGGGAGTTTTCCTATCAGCATTGTTTGTTCGACCCAAACAATCTGAATAAAATCAATGGATACTATGACCTGCAGAAACTCAACAAGCGGCTCGAAGGAATACTGCTGAGGCGCGAAAAGCGCAAGGTAATCGAGCAGCTGCCCAATGTGCAGCAGTTTAATATTCCGGTAAAGCTATCTCCCTTGCAGGCCGATTATCATGCATCATATGCCAAAGGTATAGCATCCATACTGAGTAAAAAATTCATTACCCCTTACGACCTTCAGAAGCTACAGTTGCTGCTTGCCAATATGCGCATGGTTTGTGACTCCACCTTCCTGATTGACGACCAAACCCATGAATCGCCGAAATTGGACGAATTGCGGTATATGCTTATTGAGAAGATGAATGTGCAGGAGACAGACCGCAAAATCATTATTTTCTCAGAATGGATTAAGGTACATAAAATCATTGGCAAGATGCTTCGCGACCACAATATCGGTTTTGTTGAACTTAACGGTTCAGTTCCGGTAAAAATGCGGGGAGAACTTATTCAAAGATTTGAAAACAATCCGCAAATCAAAATTTTCCTCTCAACCGAAGCGGGTGGTGCTGGCCTGAATCTTCAGGTGGCCGATACGCTGGTTAATTTTGAATTGCCCTGGAATCCAGCCAAAAAAAACCAGCGCATCGGGCGCATTGACCGGCTTGGGCAGAAGAGCGGACAGCTGACCATTTATAACTTTATCACAAAAAATTCCATTGAAGAACAGATTGCTTCAGGCCTGATTGTGAAGCAAAGTTTATTTGATGGTGTGCTCGACAGCAGCAGCCGCACCGATTTTGTTGACTTTTCGGTGAAAGGCCGGTCGCAGTTTATACAACAACTCGAAGCCTTTGTTAATGCTATTGAAAATGAGCCGCTTCCTGAACCTGAACCAGAACCTTTGCAGGCAACCATTGCTCCTTCAAAGGCTTTTGGAGAGCAGGCTGTACTTGATTTTTTTGAAGATACAGAAGATACAGGCTTACAGGAGCCTGAGTCTATGCCTGAACCTCAGGTGGCAGCAGAGGCTGCACCAGCAAAAGTTCATGCTGATTCACCACCCAAACCTTCCACAGCCGAGGTAGAACAGGTAATGAGCAGCGGAATGCAGTTCCTGGCTGGTATATTTAAAATGGCTACCGGCAAGGACCTCGGATTGGATGGACAGTCAATAGAAATAAATCAGGAAACAGGCGAAGTGGTGATGAAGTTTAAGTTGCCGGTTTAATCAAATCATCAGCCGATTTCCGTAAAACTAAAAAATGCCTGCATTTGCGGGCATTTTTTAGTTTTCAAAAAAAGTACTGTTAATCAAATGAAAACAGTTCTCCCGGCGAAATGCAGAATTTAGCTATTTCCATCTGAAGGTTTCCAGCATATGCTGAATGTCACCTTTCACAAAGTCAATCACCGGAGCCAGTGAGTCGTTGTTGGGCAATACACTGAAATACAGCGCCCCTCTTACAAAGTGCCTTGTACTATCGGTTACAAAAAACTGGTAAGCCGATGCAGCGCCCGAGCCTTTAATATCATAAATGAGCCCGTGCACATGGTCAGCATGATTGTCAATTCTGATTTCTTCAATGGCACTTGCCTTGGGTATGTGTTTCATTACCAGGGCGTGGGCATCTTCGGTATATTGTGCCAGGTTTCCATTCACCGATTTGTAACTGATGTGGATTCTGCCTTTGAATCTGGGATAATCAATATTAATCCAGTAGGGATTTCCGTTGTTATCGGGGCTGATGCGTGCGTATGACGGGTACTCGAATGTATAGGGAAATGTTGTGTCGAAGGGAATATAATTTCTTTCGGGCAGGTCAATTCTGAAATAGCCACGTGGTTTAGGCATGGGAGTATCGCTGCAGCCATAAGTGAAGAGCAATACCAAAAAAATCAGAGCCGGGAGTCTTTTCAAGGTGTAAGAAGTGATCATATTTAAAAAACCCTGTGTTTCAGGAATTATTGTGGTCGTGAACAACTTTCACGCGTTTGATGCGACGGTTGTCAACCGTTTCGGCCATAAAGGTAAACTCACCGAAGCTGATTGTTTCATTTTTTTCGGGGATTTTGCCGGCTAGTTCGAGCATAAGTCCTGCCAGGGTATCTGATTCTCCTTTGGCTTCGGCAAAGATCCGGTCTTCTATTTCAAGGGCTTTGCAGAAATCGTTGAGCAGGGTTTTCCCTTCAAAAATGTAGGTATTCTCATCAATTTTAAGGAAGTGGATGGTGTCGGTTTCGCTGTCGAATTCATCATTTATTTCACCAACAATTTCTTCGAGAATATCCTCCATGGTAACCAGTCCTGAAGTACCGCCGTATTCATCCACAACAATGGCCATGTGTATTTTGCGGGTCTGGAATTCGTGAAGCAGGTCGCTGATGCGTTTGTTCTCGGGCACAAAAAATGCCGGCCTTTGTAATTCCTGCCAGTTAAATTCTCCCTGTTGATTAAGGTGTGGAAGTAAGTCTTTGATGTAGAGAATTCCCGTTACATTATCGAAACTTTCGCTGAAAACAGGAACCCGTGAATAGCCGGCTTCCAGAATAATAGCCAGCAGTTTTGCAAAAGGAGTTTTTTCGTCAACAGCAGTAACATCAATGCGTGAGCGCATAATTTCTTTAACAGCGATATCTCCGAATTTAACTATGCCCTTCAGAATTTTCTTTTCCTCTTCGGGGGTATTGGTTCCCGCTGTAGTAATATCAAGGGCTTCCGAAAGGTCATCAATGGTAATTTCATGACCTTTGCGTGCAATGCGGTTATCAATAATATCGGTAGATTTCACTAATAAAGTACTGAGCGGGCTAAACAGCGATTTTAAAAAACTCATGGGAGCGGCCATGGAGTGTGCCATTTGAACCGGATACTGAGCTGCAAATATTTTTGGCATAATTTCGCCAAAAAGCAAGATGAGAGAAGTTACGACTACAATTTGAATAAAGAATCCGAGCAAAGGTGATTGTGTGAAGTCGAAAAACTCGTTCATCAGGAAAGTAGAAATCATAACGATGGCAACATTCACAAAGTTATTGGCAATGAGAATTGTTGCAAGTAATCGTTTCGGGCTTTCGAGCAGTTGCCTGATGATTCGCGAAGAATTGCTGTTGTCGTTTCGCAGCTCATTGAGTTGAGCCGGGCTGAGCGAAAAAAAGCCAATCTCGCTGCCACTGATAGCGGCCGAAGCGGCAAGCAATAACAGCATGATTACAATACCGGTGATGGTTCCGGGGGTGAGAGAGCCGCTTACTACGGTGCCCAGAATATAGAGCAACTGTATATGAGGGTCTGAATCGGGGTCTTCCAAAGCTGAAAGTATTTGATTAACTGAAGCTAACAAATCAGTGCTGCAAAACTACAAAAAAACATTATGCTGCAATATTAAATATAGCGGCTATTTGTATTCCAGCACTTCAATTTCACCTTTCATTACTCCTATGGCATTTACAGCCAGGGCATCCACTTCGTTTTCGTCGGGATACAAGGCTATGGGAGCAATTTTTTCGATTTTGGCACTAAGTTTTTGAGTAAAGTCGTTGCTGTGAAACAGTTCTCCTGAAAGTATAATGGCATCGGGTCTGCCGTCGAGCACGGTACACATGGCGCCGATTTCCTTGGCAAGAGTATAAGCCATGGCATACATAATAAATGCTGCATTTTCGTCGCCATCAGCAATGCGTTTCTCAATGGTACTTATGTTTGTTGTGCCGAGATAGGCATAAAGGCCCCCCTTTGCTGTAATCATTTCCATGATTTCTGACTGGGAGTATTTGCCGCTGAAACAAAGTTTTACCAGATCACCTGCCGGAAGTGTGCCTGCTCTTTCCATAGAAAACGGGCCATCCCCATCAAAAGCCTGATTAACATCTACCACTTTGCCGTTTTTGTGAGCACCCACCGAAATGCCTCCGCCGCCACCATGTACCACCAGCAATTGAAGATCTTCGTATTTGCGGCTGGTTGATTTGGCAAATTTACGGGCAACTACCTTCTGGTTTAGCGCATGAAATACCGATTTGCGCTCAAAAAGCGGATGGCCTGAAATGCGGGCCACATCATCAAGTTCATCCACCACCACAGGGTCGGCTATGAGAGCACGGGCATTGGTCATGGCTGCGATGTCGCTGGCAATGATGCCGCCCAGGTTGGTAGCATGCATTCCCATAACGCCTTTGAGCAAATCCTCACGCATCAGCTCGTTTACTTCGTAAACTCCTGATTTAACAGGCTTAACCAGTCCGCCTCGGGCAATAACTATCTTTAGCTTGTTGATGTTGATATCGTTGTCCTGAAGTTCCTTAAGGATAGCATTTTTGCGCATCTCAAGCTGACCCGGGATTGATCCGCAGGCAGCCAGCTGCTCTTCGGTATACTTTATGGTTTTAAGAAAGCAGATGTTTGAATCTTTGTAAACAGCGATCTTTGAAGAGGTGTTTTTGGGGTTGATGACCAGAATAATGCCGAAAGTCATAGTTCAGGAATTAATGTTTGACTGGGTAAATTTCAGAGATTATAAACAGCGTGTTTTGCTCCTTTGTTTCAGGGTTTGAGCAAACCGGTAATTTTTTCGAGATACAGCGCATCAATTTCATCAAATGATGAAAAATCTTTGCTGTCAACATCCAGTACCGCATAAATTTCACCTGCATGGTTGCGTACCGGCACAACAATTTCGCTGTTTGAGCGTGAATCGCAGGCGATGTGTCCCGGAAACTGGTGTACATCAGGCACAACAAGGGTTTTGTTTTGCTCAACAGCAGCAAGGCACACTCCGCGTCCTTCAAGCACCTGACAGGCTGGCGGGCCCTGGTAAGGACCTACAATAAGGCGATTCTCCTGTACACGGTAAAATCCGCACCAGAAATAGTATTCCATTTTGTTAAAAAGTACTGACGAAATGGTTGCCATTGCTGCGGTATTGTCGGGGCTTTTGGCCAGCAATTCCTGCAGTTGCACAAACAAACGCTGATAGCGTCCTTCTTTTTTGCTTTTTTCCATACAGAGATAATATCAGGCAATCACCTGCCTAACAGTTTTTCGCTTCAAATTTACACGAAATATTTTAAGTTGATGCATAGTATTGCTTCTTATGCTTTGATCAGGCAGGTTATTTTTCGAAAATCAGATGGCCTTTCATTATAAATATAAGAGGTTTCATATGGTACCAGATGTTCTGTGTATGCAAAAAGTACATTGGGTGAGGTCAAAAAAGCACATGATTTCATTTTTTAAACAGATTTGTTACTTTTACATGGATATTTGATAACAGGATAAGAGTCATGAAAAAAGAACTTAAAAAAGCAAAAATTAAGCAAGAGCTCAAAACTGATTCCGGGCTCAGGACAAGAGATTTTATGCTTATTTTGATGGTATTGGCATTTTTGATTATACCGACTTACACACCAGAAATGGGCGCTTTGGATTCCAATGGGCCAAAGTTTCTGATGCTGGGCATTGTTAATGTGTTGATGTGGGTTTATCTTATAATATCGCGTGACTTTCAAACCGGAAGAGCATTATCCGGAATAATTTTCAAAGCCGGGCCTCTGGCAGCTTTCGCAGGCTTATTGGTTTTTAGTCTGGTTTCGTTTACCGGCGCTATAAGCATTCCCGAATCGGTGCTTCATTATTCCAAGCAGTTTGTTGTTTTTGCTTCAGCACTCACTCTATCTGTAGTTCTTATACACAAACCCTCTCTTATTCGTTTCATAGCAATCGGAATGAGCTTAATGCTCATGGTGGAATCCATCGCAGTTTTTATCAATATTATAAAATTCATTCAGGGTGAAGTGGCTGCTATTGCAGACATTAAAGTAGTTTATTCAAATAAAAACATTTTGGCTTCGGCCATTTTTGTGAAACTGGTTTTTTCTTACTGGCTGTTTGTTTCAGAAAAAGGATACTGGAATCACATTGGCTGGACTTCATTATTCATGGGAGTACTGGCTACATTTTTTATGGCGACCAGGGCGTTTTATCTTGGAACCATAGCTTTTACTCTTGTAGCAACAGGGTATTATGCCGTTGTCTATTTTAAAGGCAGAAGCAGAACCGTGCTTATGCAGGGGGTAAGGTTCTTTGTTGCTGTTTTACTAGGCTTTACAATATTTTCTTTCGTACAGCAGAATCTTTATCCCAAGAACGATACTTCGAGGCATACCCAGGCAGTGGCTGAGCAGCTGGGAACGCTTAAAGACATTGAGAGCGCCGGAGGTGGACGTTTTGATGGCTGGAAATGGTCGTGGGAGATGATTAAGGAAAAACCATTTACCGGAGTCGGCGCAGGCAACTGGAAAATAAACTCTCTGCGATATGAACATCAGACCGATCCCGGGTTCACTCATCTTTACAAAGCCCACAACGATTTTTTTGAAACAGCTGCTGAAACAGGAATTCCCGGGTTCATCTCCTACATTGCCCTGCTGGGATTTACTTTCTTTATGTTTCTGAGGGTAGGAAAAAAAGGAAGAGAAAAAGAAACCATCAGGCCGTTGATTTTTATTGCCTCCATTGGAATAGCATTTTACAGTGTAGATGCCTTTTTTAATTTTCCATCCGACAGGACAGAAATACAGATTCTTATGGCGGTATTTGTTGCTTCGGCAACTGCCGCTTACGGAGTTCAGGCCAGGCCTGAAAACACTAATACAGCAAGATTCAAAATAACTCCTTTGGCTCTGATTTTTATGATACTTATTTTGCCGGTAGTTTATGTTTTGTATCTGAATGTACAATCCCTGCGGGCGCAAAGACTTATGTTTCCACAAATAACCGGCGGAAAGCTTACCCTTTCGTCACAGGACCCGAGCCTGCAGATGCCGGTTTTGCCCGACATTACCTCCTGGGGCGAAGCAGTGGATGTTACAGTTGCCAGATACCTTATCAACGACAAACGCTTTGACGATGCCTATCACCTGCTTCTCAACAGCCGAAGCAATCCTTTTGATCCAAGGAGGGAATACTTTCTTTCATGGATGTATGATGAGCGGCAGCAGAAAGACAGCGCACTGTATTACATGAAACGTGCGGCTGAAATGAAGCCATTTCATTACAAGTACACAAAAAACACTTCCATATACTTTGAGAATGCCGGTTTGGCAGAAGAGTCTGAAAAGCAATTTTCAGGGTTTGTTGAGCGGAGTCCCAAGTCAGCAGAAGCCAGGATTGACCTTATAGATTTTTACCGGCGGCACAATCGTTTTGAAGAGGCAATGGCGCTGGCTTTGATTTCAGATAGCCTTATTCCGAACAATACAGAGATAAAAGGGCGCAAAGAGCTGCTTGCCCGCAAACTATATACCGAGCCTTATCTGCCGGTATTCAGGCAGGCTTATGAGGCTTTTAAGAAGGGCAATTATCAGCAATCGAAAAAACTGCTTGACGATTTCTTTGCCAGGGTAAACGATTACTCCGAAGCATATGCATTGAGCGCCTATCTGAATCTGGAGCTAAAAAATCATGAGCGCTGCCTGGCCGATATTGCCAGGATGGAAGAGATGGGAAATATTAACCCTGCACTGGTCAATGTTCAGGGAATTGCATTGTTGAGGCTTGGCAGGCATGAAGAAGCCTGTGCGAAGTTTGATGCAGCGGCCAAACAAGGAGATCCTTCGGGATTATCCAATTATGAAAAACACTGCAAAGCAGACACTGCAAAATAATAAAGCCGATAGTGCAAAAACGGGTTCGGAGAGATTTTGTTACCTTTGCACATCCGGTTACGGTATCGGAAACCAGATGAAAATAAAGAGCTGAGCGTCAAAAAAAGCCGGAGGTCAACATGATAGAAACCATTAATACTGGTGCACTGAAATGGCATCACATACTTGATCCCAGCGAAGACGATCTTCAGTTCTTAAAGGATCAGTTTCATTTTCACCCTTTGGATATTGAAGACTGCCGCAGCAAGACCAATCAGCGTCCCAAAATAGATATTTACGACGATTATTATTTCCTGATACTTCATTTTCCTTATTTCGACCGCTGGAACCGCTTTCTTAAAGTAAAAGAGGTTAAGATCTTCTGGGGAAAAGATTACATTATAACCATTGGCAAATCGCATTGGGTGGTAAAAAACCTGTTTAACAGCGGTAAGGAAAAAGACGATATTTATCATGTGAGGCAGGTAAACAGCAGCGATTCACTGCTCTATAAGATTCTTGAGCATTTGATGCTGGAGTCGCTTTCGTTGCTCAGCAAATTGGGCGTAGAGGTGGAGCTGATCAACAGAGACCTGTTCAGTAAAAAAGCAGAAAGAACCATTGAACGCATTTCACTTACCCGTAAGAACATTATTCTGGTGAATACGGTTTTTAAGCCACAGCTCAGGCTTTTCCATAAATTTGAGTCGGGCGACATTGCAGGGTATGCTGAAGATATGGAAGATTACTGGGGTAATATTCTTGACTACTACCAGAAGATGTGGGATATGACAGAGGACTATCAGGAGATTGTGGAAGGCTTGTCAAAGACGTTTGATTCACTGCAAACCAATCGTACAAACGAAATCATGAAGGTGCTCACCCTTATATCATCCATTTTGCTTCCTCTTACATTTATTGCCAGTCTTTACGGGATGAATGTCGGCCTTCCGTTGCAAAACGACCCTAATTCATTCTGGGTTTTAATGGGAGCCATGGTGCTATTGGCTGCATCTATGATATTTCTTTTTAAAAGAAAAAAATGGATGTAGGGATATAATTTATCAGCAAGGCAACACCCAGATTAAATTATTTTAATATATTAATGAGTATATAGTTTATGATATAAAAATTGAAACGAAAAAAACAGTTATACTGCCTAAATAAAAGGTGTTGATTTATTTAAAAAAAACCGTGGTACTCCAATGTTCAGTTTCATTAGCTCAACTTATATAGAAAGATATCTGCATTTTTGAATTTGAAGTATTTTGTCGCCAGTTTTTGGGTAACAAATTAACACCATTTGGGTAATTATTTCCGGGAGCGACAATTTATAATCCACAAAGTAAAAAAAGTATACACTTTTGTATTTAATCGGTTAAATATATAAATGTGTTATAAACAATTGAATACTAATTTATTAGCACAATTTCTTGACATCTTTTTTCACAAGTTAATCCATTGTTATTATTTGGAATCAATATAAATTACAAAAAATTGTACAAGTTTATACAATTCTTTAACACACAGAATATCAGTGCATAACAACAATATTTTAAATACGCAAAACATAAATAGCTGATAATGAGTAGTATAATATATAGTAAAAATAATTTCTTTTTAGCATTTTATTAACAATTAATTATAAGCTTACATAAAACATTGATAATGTGAGCAATATGAACTATTGTTAATCAAACATTGAGCGCAAAATAAATAAATTATACCAAAAATGGCATAATGTGTAAAATATTGTTATGTAACATTCAGGTGGGGAATAAATCATAGAATTTTTCGAGAAGGTTCTAAATTATTGTTTAAATAACACAAAATCAATAACATACATGAGATTGCTCACAATAATATTTTAAAACCAGCCTGAATTGCCCTGTTGACAAGCCGATGTAAAGATTGTATATTTAACACTTGTTAACAATTGTGTGTGCAAAAGTTACAAACAGGGGTAAAAGTACATAAATAACAACTGCCATACCTTTAAGTGTGAAAAATGACAAAAAGAGGCAGTAAAAAAATTAACACCAAATCTGAGACGATTGTCTATGACGGGTACCCCAATTTTTATATTGACAACTCCGCCGAAAACACATCGGAAGATTATTCTCAACCACTCCTCCTGCTACTTTTTTTTCCGGGGCTTGCTAGCCATTGGGTCAGGTAACTTTCAGTTACCTATCCTGAAATAACAAAATGGATTTTAAAAAGCATCCTTAATTCAAGGATGCTTAAGGACATATAACAAGGGCAAAAAACGAAGTTTATGGGCACAACTTTACACTCAGTAAACAGACAGAAGTTTTCAACAGCAGCCGTCGTCAGGGGCGTGGCTGCTTTTTCTGTTTTTATGGTTATGCTGTTGTCGGTACAACAGGCCAATGCACAAGCCACATTACAGGCTGGAGGGCCAACCTCCATTTGTGCAGGAGAAAGCACCACGATCAATGTTTTGATATGTGGCGGCTCTTATCCATGGACGGTTGTTTATACCGATGGAATCAGCAATTTCACGGTGAACAATTACAACAGCAACTGTGACCCTGATGAAGGTCCATTGGAAGGAGATCCTATTTCAGTAAGCCCTTCTGTAACCACTACCTATACCCTGGTAAGTGTTTCATTTAGTGATCCCTTAATAGGCCTATCCCAGTTGGAAGGTTCTGTAACGATAACCGTAAACCCTTTGCCATCTGCCGTGGTGGTTAGTCCATCTGCCCGGCAATGCCCCGGGGTAAACTTTACCATTTCGGCAACTGCCACCAACGGCAGCTCGTATGAATTGTGGAATGCTGCCAACGACGAAAAGATTGCAGACCTGCCCCATGTAACATCTATATCAGCGAACACCAATTACACTGTTCGTGCCATCAGCGGTTCAACCCCTGCCTGTACCACTGCTGTTGCCTATACTGTACTGCTCGAGAACACCCCGCCCTCCATTACCTGCCCTGGAAACCAAACTCTGAATCCAAATCCAACCACCGGTTGTTCGGCCGCCCTTCCCGACTACCGCAGCCTTGCTACTGTTTCTGATAACTGTACTGCATCAGGTTCAATTACTGTAACACAATCC
>JANJXJ010000211.1 GCA_024709105.1 Lentimicrobium sp.
TTTTTGGCAACCAAAAATTTAAAGAAGCTAAACAGTTTGTTGGATTTCAGGCAAACCCTTACTTACCATATCTATCTGATCTTGATTTTCAAGGAAGCAAAAACAAGGTATTCTGCCTGCGTTATGGCATTGAGGTTGTAAATGGCTTGTACGTAGGGCCTCAGTATTTTTTCTTTGGTGGAACAAATAATAGTGTTAATCTGAAGACCAGTAGTAACAATCTGGGTATTTTTAGCCGATACAATCCATTGCACAAAAAAAAACTCGGGGTCTTGATAGAAGCTGCATTCCATTATAAACTCGAAGCATATAAATACCTTTCGCATAGCGAATCAGGCAAGAGAGATGGAATTGGCTGGTATGCTGCCACAGGCTTGGGCATTAACCTCTACAAAAAGAAGGTAACCCTTGATCTTATGGTGAAATATTCGCCCGATGTGTGGTTTGAAAGTCAACACTTTGTACCCACCTACAAACTGAACTACCATTTTAACTAAGCTGTTTCACCGGCACTCCGCAATCATATGGCGGAGTGCTATTTTTGCACTTTTATGCCAATAGCCAGAATCTTTGCTTTAATTTTTATTGCTGCACTTTTGAATGGTTGCGAGGAGCCTGTAGAAATGGACATCCCGGCCGCTGAGCAGCAAACAGTAGCCTTTGCCAGTCAGTCGTGCAACGACACGTTAAGAGTGTTTATTGCCCGTACCCGGCACATTTACGATACTGCAGTCAACCGGGGTTGCGACCCCTCGGCTATTGCTGCGATAGTTTATAAAGGTAATGAAACTCGGCTGCTATACAACGGCGAAAGGTTTTCGGCACCGGGTTTTAAAGCTATGCCAGGCGATACGGTTGTGCTGCGTATTGCGGGAGATGGTGGCAATTACACCCGTGCACAAGCTATTGTTCCAGAATCAACTGTAAATCACAGCGTTGACATTGCACTTTCGGCATTGCTTATTGACGATGTATATTACAGCCGTGTACAGCTTGATTTCTACGACCCGGCCGGCGAAACAAATTATTACGAGTTCAGCCTGAATGTAATATTTACTGAAAATGATTCGTCATATACCTTTGGCTACCATTACTTTAAGTCGTTCGACCCGATTATGGTAAATGAAGATATCATGCAGTATGAGCCTATAACCATGCTCTTCAGCGATGCCATGTTTAATGGTTCAGCAGTAAGCATACCATTGTATTATTTTTTAGGTTTCTGGAATGATAAATATCAGAAGGTTGTTGTTGTTTCTGAGTTGAGAAATATAAGCCGGGAACACTACCAGTACTACAAAACCCTTTACAAGGAAATGTATAATGAAAGCGGAATCTGGTCAGGGATGTCAATGCCGTTTTCGATTAAAGGCAATGTTGAAAACGGCGCCGGTTTGTTCTCACTTTTTACTTCCACCCACGATACTGTTGTTTATGACTTCCGTTAGAAATACATTTACAGGCATTTTTCTGAAGTCAGGTATTTTAATACTGATTTTAGCCGGTATTTTTTCGATCAGCATTCAGGCTCAAACCATAAGTGGCTATATTTCGGATTCGGGCAGCGGCGAAAGGCTGCTCTATGCCGGAATTATTGATTTACAATCAGGCAAAGCCACAACCAGTAACAGTTATGGATTTTTCAGCCTTACACCACCTGCCGGCAGCAGCAAAGTTGCCATTACGGTTTCGTATGTTGGTTACCTAAGCGACACGCTCATACTTAACCATCTGCAGCGCGACACCGTTCTTCATATACGTTTAAAAGCAGGATTGGAATTAAAGGAGGTAGAAATCAAAGCAACGGCCGGCACAGGCATTAACTCATCCGCGGGGCTTATGCGCCTGAATGCCAAAGTTATAAAAGCATTACCGGCATTAGGTGGCGAAACCGACCTTATCAAAGCCTATCAGCTTACCCCTGGGGTTCAGCAGGGGCACGAAGGCACATCGGGCCTGCATGTGCGCGGTGGCTCTCCCGACCAGAACCTGATCATGCTTGACGATGTACCTCTATACAACATCAACCACCTGGGAGGTTTTGTATCAGCGTTTAATACCGATGCAGTAAAAAATTCCACACTAATCAAAGGTGGATTTCCGGCCAGATATGGTGGCCGTTTGTCGTCGGTGCTGGATGTAAGCATGGCAGATGGCAATCTGAGCAAAACCACAGGAAACCTGAGCCTTGGGCTGATTTCGGCAAGGGTTTCGTTAAACGGCCCCATTCAGAAAAATAAAAGTACATACCTTGTAAGTTTCAGGCGTTTTTATTTCGACCTCATAGCCAAGCCATTGGCGCAACGCGCAAATCCGGGTTCAACGGTTGGATATAATTTTTATGACCTCAATATTAAACTCAGCCGTATCATAAATACCAACAACAAAGTTTATTTAAGCTTTTACAATGGCGATGATAAAACTCTGGCAGGTTTCAAAGAAAAAAAAGATGATGGCACCGACTACTATATGCAAATCAACCGCTGGGGCAATACCATGGCAGCCTTAAGGTGGAATCATTTGTTCAGCAGCCGGCTTTTCAGTAATACAACCCTGCATTTTACCCGCTACAGAGTAAACAACCACTTAGAATCTGAAACCAACAGCGGAAACAACAAATACCTTGCTGAGAATAATTTACTTTCGGGCATTGGAGAGCTCAGCCTTAAACCAGAAACAGAGTACCATATAAACCCTGAAATGCGCATTTATTCAGGAATTCAACTTACATACAGGTACTTTAAACCCAACAATTACACATATGATGTTTCGGAAGGCAATCAGCAGCTTCAACCGGGGCATAATCACCAGATGCTTATACAGGCGTTTGAAGGCAACATCTATACAGGAGCCGTAATTACCAGGCCTGCCGGACATACCTTTGAGTTCGGCGGCAGAATCAACACTTTTTTTGTCAAAAACCATGTGTATTTTATTCCGGAACCCAGGATAAAAGCAGGCTTCAAACACAACAATAACCTCAGCAGCTTTATTTCGTTTGATTTGATGAGTCAGAATATGCACATCACCGGTAATAACAGCATTGGAATGCCGGTTGACTATTTGCTTCCGGCAACACAAAAGCTGCCCCCCTCGCTTATGAAACAACTCTCTGCCGGGCTCGAATTCAGATCGGGCAATGGTATGATATACACCAGCGAATTATATTACAAGCATTTCAGCCGACTGGCTATGCTCAAAGATGGAGCATCGTTATGGGAAGGGCGCGAAAACTGGGAAGCCCTTTTTGCAAGAAACGGCAAAGGCCGTGCATATGGCGCTGAATTTATGGCCTCCCGGAATGAGGGAAACCCCACAGGATGGATCAGTTATACACTGGCACGAAGCGAGAGAAAATTTGATGAAATCAACCAGGGACTGATTTTCCCCGATCAGTTTGATGTGCGCCATACCATTAATGTAGCCATGATGCTTAAAATTGATGAAGATGCTGACCTTTCTCTCGCCTGGGTGTTTAATTCGGGATACAGGCTCACATTGCCGGTTTCGAAGTATTATATTCCGGTTGAAGTAGGAGACTACACTTATATGAATGAAATGTACATCTACTCAAACCGCAACGAATTTAAAACCAAACCTTACCACAGGCTCGATATAAGTTTTAATTTTCACAAACAGAAAAAGAGATACCTGCGCACGTTCACGCTTGGAATAATCAACCTTTACAATCAGCGCAACCCCAATGCATTCTATTTCACAGAAATAGAAAACTTTGGACCCAATAACACCCGGTACAAGCGCATAACGCTGATGCAAAGGTCGTTTTTCCCTTTTATGCCCAATATTGGATGGAGCTGGAAATTTTAAGTAGTAAAAATATCAACAGCCATAAAATCCAACACTAAGCCACTTCAAAAAAAAAATAGGAACCGGGCATAGGGATTGAGATGCCAAGGCTATGTGATCCGGGATTTTGATTCAGGAATCTGATCTAAAATTTTTGCCCGTTAACAGGAATAAGCTTTAACAATTATCAGGTTTTATCGTTCAGATATTGTTTTAAAGCAATACTGAGGGCTTTCTTTATTTTATTTAAGGTTAGTTTTTCGTCAGACATCATTTTTGGCCAGACAGTAGCGTCAATATCATCAAAGTATGTCAAGCTTTTTAAAGCATGAAAAGTATTATGCTGTGAATATTTAAAACTATAAAAACCTATAATTTCTTTTAAAGAAAACTTCTTCAGCAGAAAATAAATATCAATAAAATCCTTTGAACGGGTTCCATTTCCAGCAATAGCGCTTACTTTCATGGCTGCATTATCCTGCAACGACATAAGTACAATGCCTTCCCTGTTGATTAAATCCCCAACCAGCGGATATGGATGTGTAAGGATATCTACAAAAACTTCCCCTATAAAACCTTTAAGTGTATTCCGATGAATAAATTGAAGTGAAAAAGTTGTAAGATTTTTCAAGATGAAATGCATGATATTCAGCATCAAATTCTTGTTGCGAAAAAAGAAATATATCATCCGAGATGCGATGGCCTACCATCAAAGCCAGCGCTGTACCTCCCGCCATATTGAAACCACTCAGCTCCGGACCTGCCTGAAGTTTCCGAATCAGATCCAGTGTGGCTGGTGTAACCGTTTCTTTGTGTAACATTGCATTTCTTCTGTATCAATATTAAAAAAGTCAACAACAAATGAAAAAGTTTTAGGATCCAGGTACCCTGCAATCTTCAAAGATTCCCTGACTTCATCAAAACCGTAATATTCAAGTATGAGCCTGAACTCCTCAATGGTACCAAGATTGAGTACTTGCTGCACAATATAGGTTTGGTGCTTTTTTTCATCAAGCAAACTAACGTCTACATCCCAGAATAATCCATGCCTGATGGGTAATTTCATGACCGACCAATTTATTTATGTCAAAGATACAAAGATTTCAGGCAATTTGGCCATTATTAAATCAGGTAATAAGCAATAATACTTCTGATTAAATGCGCCACAGAAAGCAAATTCCAAGGTTCTGAAAAAACTTTATCACATCAATTCTCCAAAACAGGACATAAAAGAATAGAGCCACAAATTACCTCAAACACCTCCTCCAAAAAAAGAATATCTTTGCCCATTGTTCCATCTGCTAAGCATTTTATCAAACAACTCTGCCATTTTTGTGTTTGTTGATTGCGATGAAAACTTATAAGCTGTTAATAAATCCGCGACTCAGAAGCTACCTGCATCAGGCCATTTCGCTGGCACTGCTGCTACCGGCTTTGTGGCTGGTAACCAACAGCATCATCAACAAACACAAACACCTGCTTCCTTCAGGTTTACTGGTTGAACATGCACATCCGTTTAAGAGTGCAGGCAATTCACCTTTCCAGCAACATTCACATTCGCAGCAGGAGTATTTCTTTTACGACCATATTTCGGCCATTCAGCTGCTGATTATCACAGCATTGACACTTTCAATAATTATCAGAAAGTATTATTCATCTGAAACAACTGTACTTTCCCCCCTTCTTGTTCCGGTATTTAAGCCGGCAAACCGCCAAAGGCCACCTCCTGAGTTTTAATAAATTCATTGATTTTGTCAGGCAGAGTCAAACCTCTGTCGTCTGAAAGCTCCCGCTTCCCGGGACAGTACTGTGCTATGGGCCGGTGCTGCTGCTCAGAACATGTTCAAAAAAAAATTAAAACTCAAACAAAATGAAACAACTCATCACACTTCTATTGCTGCTTGCACTTACCTTTTCATCAGCCTTTGCACAAACCGATGCCACCCTTTTCGGCCATGTGGTAGACGAGCAGGGTGAACACATTCCATTTGTAAACCTGATTATCAAAGGCACAAGATATGGCACCTCCACCGACATTTCAGGTCATTACATGATCAACAATCTGCCTGCCGGCAAACACACCTTAGTAGTGCAGCATGTGGGATTTAAAACTCAGGAAATAGGGTTCAGCATTGTAGCCAAGGAAAGCAAAGAATTAAATATTACTCTGGAAACCATCGCTGTAGCGCTGGAGCAAGTTGTTATCAGCGGCAGCCTTAAACAGCAGTCGCTGCGCGATTCGCCGGTGCGTATTGAAGTGCTGGATGCCGGTTTTCTGCAAAAAACACCTTCCAACAACCTGATGCAATCCATTGGCATGATTAACGGAGTGCAGCAGGTTACCGCCTGTGGTGTATGCGGAACCAACGAAATCCGCATAAACGGACTGGAAGGATCAAATACGGCAGTACTGATTGATGGCATGCCCATCATGGGCGCGCTGGCATCGGTGTACGGCCTCAACGGAATACCCAATGCCCTGATTGAAAGGATAGAAGTAATCAAAGGCGCCTCTTCCACACTTTACGGATCAGAAGCCATCGGGGGCATCATCAACATCATAACCAAACCAGCCGAAACAGCTCCCCGCTTTCTGGTGAATACCAACTGGAGCAGCAAAGGTGAACGTAGTGCCGACCTTGCCTTTTCGCCGTTTTCGGGCCGGAAGTTCGATGCACTTTTCAGCGGAAGCATTACAGGCATGGAGCGTTTCAACGATCATAACGATGACAATTTTGCCGACATGGTGCTGATCAGGCCCTCGGTTTCTCTCTTCAACAAATGGAGTTTTCAGCGCCCCGAAGGCAAAACTGCAACGTTTGCTGCCAAATTCTACAACGAAAACCGTGCAGGCGGCACCCGCGATTTTCTGGGAGCCTATGACTTTACCCGCAATTCGGCAATCAGAGGCAGCGACAGCCTTTACGGTGAAACCATCTTTACCCGCAGGTATGAGCTGATGGGCTCTTATCAGTTGCCCGGCCAAGCCGACATCAGGCTCGACCTGTCGCAAACAGGGCACTGGCACGACAGCTGGTACGGTAGCACTTCGTACACCGGAGAACAGCACATCTCTTTCCTCAACCTGATATGGTCGGCCAAAGCCGGAAAAAGGCACAATCTCACCTCTGGCTTAACTGCCAGATATCAGCTGTACGACGACAACACCTCAGCCACGCTTACCGGAGCCGACAAGCAGTTTGTCCCCGGCATTTTTGTGCAGGATGAAATGAATATCAGCCCTCGCATCAACCTGCTTGCCGGGGTAAGGGCTGACCATCACCAAAGACATGGTGTGGTAATTTCGCCCAGACTGAGTGCCAAATACGATGCCGGCAAAAACACTGTGCTGCGATTCAACAGCGGCACCGGTTTCAGAACAGTGAATATTTTCACCGAAGACCATGCAGCTTTGTCAGGATTCAGGGAAGTGGTGATTGCCGAAGATCTTAAACCCGAACAATCGTGGAATGTATCGCTCAGCTTTAATCACACATTCAATCCTGCGGTAGGCCGTTGGGTAGTGGTGGATGCCGACTTGTTTTATACCCGTTTCAGCAACAAGATTTTGGCCGATTACGAAACCGATCCACTGAAAATTATCTACAGAAACCTGCCTTCTGGCGATTATGCCGTGAGTCGCGGAATAGCCTTATCGGCCAACGGAAGGGCAAGCGGCAGCATCACCTGGAATGCCGGATTTACCTGGCAGGATGTGTATTCAGTTGCCGGAGAAGAAAACGGAGAAACCGTTAGTTCTGGCCAGCCGCTGAGCCCGGCAATTACCGCCAACTGGCTTTTCAGCTGGGATTCGAAAAAACTGAAAACATCGGTTGACATCAGCGGCAACTTCACAGGCAGCATGTTGCTCCCCACCGCCGACCCCGAAATCATAAATGACAACCAAAAATCAGAAGCCTACCACCTAGTCAATCTGCTGGTAAACTACAACCTCAATCAGAGTGTAAGGATTTACGGGGGCATCAACAATGTTTTCGGCTGGAGACAGGAACGCAATCCCATCATCAACTGGCAGTCACCTTTTTCTGACGATTTTGATGCCGCCAATGTTTACGGGCCATTGTCGGGGAGGATACTAAGGCTTGGCATAAGGTTGCTCATGTAAATATGCTGGCTTTTGCAACAATATTTAAAAAAGGTTTGTTAATAAAAAAAACAAACTATGGAAAAATCAATCAACACCCTGAAAAAGATTTATCCTCCCTCCAGAGAGGTTATACGCAAAGCCAATGTAAAGGATTACGAAGCTTTGTATCATGAATCTGTTACCGACCGCGAAAATTTCTGGGCTAAGGAAGCCAAAAAGTTAGACTGGTTCAGAAAATGGGATAAGGTGCTGGACGACAGCAATCACCCGTTTTACGAGTGGTTTCAGGGTGGAAAGATCAACATAGTTCACAATGCACTTGACCGGCATCAGAAAAATGCCACCCGCAACAAGCTGGCCATCATCTGGGAAGGTGAGCCGGGCGACCTGCGTACCTTTTCATACCATGCGCTGCACCGCGAAGTTTCAAGGTTTGCCAATGTGCTTAAGTCCATGGGTGCAAAAGCAGGCGAAGTGGTGACCATTTACATGCCTCAGATTCCCGAAACGGTGATTGCCATGCTGGCATGTGCCAAAATCGGTGCCATACACAGTGTGGTTTACGGTGGTTTTAGTGTGGAAGCGCTGGCCGAACGTATTGAAGACGCCAACAGCCGCATCCTGGTTACAGCCGACGGAGGTTTCAGAAGGGGCAAACCGGTGTCGCTCAAGAGTATTGCCAACGAAGCCATGCGCCGCAGCCCGACCATTGAAGTGTGCATTACCGTAAAAAGAACCGGTGAAGAGTGCTACATGGAAAACGACCGCGATTTCTGGTACCACGATCTGATGTCGATGCCGCTTGCCTGCACCGACTGCCGTACCGAAGAAACCGATGCCGAAGATCCTTTGTTTATACTCTACACCTCAGGCACCACCGGCAAACCCAAGGGACTGGTGCATACCCACGGAGGTTATTCGGTGTATACAGCCAGCACTTTCAGGTATGTTTTCGACATCAAACCCGAAGACCGTTTCTGGTGCGCTGCCGATCCCGGCTGGATTACCGGGCACAGCTACATGGTTTACGGGCCGCTCATCAATGGGGCCACCATGATGATGTACGAAGGAGCACCCAACCATCCCTACCCGAACCGCTGGTGGCAGATGATTGAAAAATACGGCATCAACATACTTTACACCTCCCCTACTGCCATCAGGGGATTGATGCGCTTTGGATCTTCGTGGGCCGATAAACACAACCTCAGTTCGCTGCGTCTGCTGGGTTCGGTGGGTGAGCCCATCAACCCCGAAGCCTGGAAATGGTACCACGAAGTAATAGGAAAAGGTCGCTGCCCCATTATGGATACCTGGTGGCAAACCGAAACCGGCGGACATATGATTACTCCGCTGCCCGTTACACCACTCAAGCCGGGCTCAGCCACCAAACCATTTTTCGGGAACGAAATGGCCATTGTTGACGACGAGGGAAATGAAGTAAAAAACGGCGACGAAGGAAACCTCGTTATCAAAAACCCATGGCCGGGCATGGCACGCACCATTCTGGGTGACCCCGACCGCTATGTGGAAAAATACTGGGAAAAATACAGCAAACAGAAGTGGTATCTAGCAGGAGACTCTGCCCGCAGGGACGAAGACGGGTACTACTGGATCATTGGCAGGATAGATGATGTAATCAAGGTGAGTGGTTACCGACTGGGCTCGGCTGAGATTGAGTCGGCATTAGTCAGCCATGCTGCAGTCACCGAAGCCGCAGCCATAGCCCTGCCCGACGAACTCCGGGGCAACATTATACATACCACCGTGGTACTCAGGCAAGGTTTCGAAGCTTCTGAAAAATTAGCCGAAGAACTCAAAACCCACGTTGAACGCGAAATAGGCCCCATCGCCCGCCCTGCCTTTGTGGTATTTACAGACGCACTGCCCAAAACCCGAAGCGGCAAAATTATGCGCAGGGTTCTCAAAGCCAGGGCTCTCGGACAGGATACCGGCGATTTAAGCACTTTGGAAGAATAGAAACCGGTTTATTTTTTGTTGCAAAATCACATCATGGCCCGCTCTCCGCGGGTCATTTTTGTTTTCGTTACATTACTCATCTTTTACGCTGAGCGGAATTTACAATTCCGCTCAAATATTTTCCTTTTAAGACACCCACCTTTTGTTTTCCTGATACTTGAGCTGAGCGGAATTTGAAATTCCGCTCCAATATTATCCTTTTGATACAACCCCCTCTGGTTTTCCTGATACTATTTATCTTCCTGCCGCAATTTTCTGCACCTGACAATCCGCCCGTTGCAGCCAAAGACTCAAAAAACACCAGCGCTGCAATTAAATCAGCATTCCTACATGTTTATTTAATCTTCTTAAAATCTTGCGCTGAGCGGAATTTACAATTCCGCTCAAATATTTTCCTTTTAAGACACCCACCTTTTGTATTCCTAATTCTTGAGCTGAGCGGAATTGGAATTCCGCTCCAATATTATCCTTTTGAAACAACCCCCTTCTGTTTTCCTGATACTTGAGCTGAGCGGAATTTGAAATTCCGCTCCAATATTATCCTTTTGATACAACCCCCTCTGGTTTTACTGATACGTAAGCTGAGCGGAATTTGAAATTCCGCTCCATTGTTTTCCTTTTGATACAACCCCCTCTGGTTTTACTGATACTATTTATCTTCCTACCGCAATTATCTGCACCTGGTAATCCGCCAGTTGCAGCCAAAGACTCAAAAAACACAAGCGCTGCATATAAATCAGCATTTTTACATGTTTATTAAATCTTCTTAAAATCTTAAACAAAAAATCCCTAATTTCGTTAACCCAATAGCCCAAAAGCAGCGGGCAGCTGCAACAATGACATTAAAACAAATTCGATGAACGGGATTCTGTTATATCTGATCATATTACTCGCCACGGCATTTCTATCGCCTGCCATCATACAAAGGGGAGGCAAAAACGCAGCCTGGTTTCTGGGGCTGGTTTCGGCAGCAGGTTTTGTGATGTTTCTTACCCTGGCTCCGTTGACTTCGGCCGGCGAAGAACTCTATTTTACCATTGAATGGCTTCCGGAGCTTTATCTTAATTTTTCGCTTTATCTCGACGGGCTTTCGCTGTTTTTTGCCTTGCTGGTAACAGGTATGGGCGCACTGGTGCTGGTGTTTGCCGGCAAATACATGCAACCTTATCCGCTCAAACACAGGTTCTTCTTCCTGATTATGCTGTTTGAGTTTGCTATGTTGTCGCTGGTACTTTCGGGCAATCTGTTTACCATGTTTATTTTTTGGGAGCTTACCAGTGTAAGTTCTTTCCTGCTTGTGGGTTTCAGTCACGAAAAGCCCGAAGCCCGCAATGCTGCATTGCAGGCCCTGCTCATCACCGTTTCGGGCGGGCTGGCCATGATGGCGGGGTTTATTATGCTGGGGCAGATTGCCGGCACGCTCGAAATCAACGCATTGCTGCAATCGGGCGATATGGTGCGCAGCCACCCCCGCTATGTTCCGGCATTGATTCTGATTCTGGCGGGAGCTTTCACAAAATCGGCACAGTTTCCTTTTCATTTCTGGCTTCCGGGGGCCATGCAGGCTCCATCGCCTGTGAGTGCATACCTGCATTCGGCAACCATGGTGAAAGCGGGTATTTACCTGTTGGCCAGGCTGAGCCCTGTGCTGGGCGGTACTCCTGAATGGAAATACATCCTCACCATAACCGGCGCCATTACCATGCTGCTGGGGGGCTATTTTGCCTATTCGCAAACCGATTTCAAAAAAGTGCTGGCCTATACCACCATCAGTGCCCTGGGCACACTGGTGCTTATGCTGGGCATTGATACCGATATTTCGATAAAGGCAGCCATAATCTTTCTGTTGGTACATGCCCTTTACAAAGGAGCACTTTTTATGATTGCCGGACTGATTGACAAGTCGGCAGGCTCACGCGACCTGCGCAAACTGGGTGGATTGTTTCATGCCATGCCCGTAGCGGCCGTTGCAGCCATCATCAGTCTTTTAAGCATGGCCGGATTACCTCCCATGATTGGCTTTATCGGCAAGGAGCTGATTTATGAAGCCAAATTTGCCATGCCCGACATTGGCAATATTCTGCTGGTGGTGGGCGTAATCACCAACATCATCATGGTGGCCATTTCGCTGGCATTGATTTTTAATTTGTTTTTAGGCCCGTTAAAATATCCGCTTCAAAAGCCCACCCGCCCGGCACTGGCACTTCGAATCGGCCCTTCTATTCTGGCCGGTATCAGCCTGATTTTCGGACTTTTTCCTGCCTATGTGGCCGATTTGCTGCTCAGGCCGGCCATCACTTCAGTAAAGCCATCCATCGACACCCTTAAACTCGCCCTGTGGCACGGGTTCAACGAAGTGCTTGTGCTGAGCCTGGTTACCGTAGGTGCCGGAGTTACACTCTTCCTGCTTTACCGAAAGGTGAATCCTGTGCTTACCCATTTCAACAATGAGGTAATTACTTTCAGGTTTGCCAATGCTTTTAACCGCGGGCTGGATCTTTTCCTGGGATTCACCAAAAAGAAAACTTCCATAGTTCAAAGCGGTTATCAGCGCTTTTATCTGATGGCCATCTTTATTATGACTGCTGCGCTGGCCTGGTATCAGCTGCTTCACACCTGGCCCGACACCGAGACTCTTAAATTCACCATGCCGGATATTTATGATGTGCTGATTGCCCTGCTGATTCTGGTTTCTGCGATTCTTGCGGTGACCGTAAAATCGAGGCTGGCCGCCATTCTCTCCCTCGGAGGGGTGGGCTACGGAATTGCGCTGGTATTTATTGTGTATGGTGCCATTGATGTTGCCATCACCATGATACTGGCCGAAACACTGGTACTGGTACTTTTTATGGTGATTATTTACCATTTGCCCCGCTTTACCGACTTTTCGTCGCGGGCCTCACGCCTGCGCGATGGCCTGATAGCACTGCTGGTGGGAGGTTTTATTACAGGGCTGGTACTAAAAGCCACACAAATAAACATGAATCCCCGCATCTCAGACTTTTACGTTGAAAATGCCTCACCGCTGGCTCATGGCAAAAACATCGTAAATGTGATACTGGTAGACTTCAGGGCATTGGATACACTGGGCGAAATTACCGTGCTGGTGATTGCTGCTTTGGGTGTTGCCGCCCTGCTTAAGCTCAAAACAGGTAATGAAAAGGCAGGTTAAAACTGATTCAGTAAAAGGAATTAAAACTTAAACGTTTTACAAAAACATGAAATCGCATATTCTTCAAATAGCTGCTGCCAGGCTCCTTCCGGTTACTATTCTGTTGTCGCTGCTGGTGTTTTACCGCGGCCACAACGAACCCGGCGGCGGCTTTATCGGCGGATTGATGGCTTCAGCAGGGTTTATCTTCTATGCCATGGCATTCGACACTGCCGAAGCCGAAAAAAAACTCCGGGTTAGTCCGCTATACCTCATTGTAACGGGGCTGTCTCTTGCTTTTTTGAGTACTTTGCCAGCACTTTTTATGGGCAATCCGTTTTTTACCGGTGAGTGGATCAGCATCTATCTGCCTTTTGAGGCCAAACTGAAACTGGGAACTCCCATGCTTTTCGATCTGGGAGTGTATTTCACGGTTTGGGGAATTATGCTTACTGTAATTTTTAATGTAATGGAGGAATAAAAATGGAAACACTGCTCGCCATTGTTATAGGTGTTCTGTTTGCGGCTGGTGTTTACCTGCTGTTGCGAAGAAGTATTGTAAAGCTTATACTCGGCATCATGTTGCTGAGTCATGGCACCAACCTGCTGATATTTGTTGCCGGAGGGCTCATCAAGGGGCAACCCCAGTTTACTCCGGGTATGACTGATGCTGCGGCCAACCCCACCGATCCCATTCCGCAGGCGCTTATCCTCACAGCCATAGTGATTGGCTTTGGAATTACGGCCTTTTTTCTGGCGCTGATGTACCGTTTTTATAAAGCAACCGGCACCGAAGACCTCGACGAACTTAAGGAAGGAGAACGCGTATGATACTGCCTGCACTACCTGCTCTTATTCCGCTCATTACCATCATTTTCCTGCTGATGAACTTCCGCAGGCGCGAATGGCAACCCTGGATAGGGCTTACCGGAGCATTGCTGCAACTTGTGCTGGCTGTGTATCTGGCTGTCCATATCAAGAGCCATGGCATACTGGTGCTGCATACAGGAAACTGGGAAGCTCCTTTCGGCATCACCCTGGTGATTGATTCTTTCAGCTCGTTTATGCTTATCCTTACAGGCATCATAGCTGTGAGCATCAGCATCTACTCCATCGAAGCCATTGACCGGCAAAGGCAGTCATTCTTTTTCTACCCCATGGTGCATGGACTGCTAATGGGCGTAAACGGAGCTTTTGTTACCGGTGATATTTTCAACCTGTATGTCTGGTTTGAAGTAATGCTGATGTCGTCGTTTGTGCTCATTACGCTGGGAGGAGAAAAAAAGCAGCTGAACGGTGCCATCAAATATGTTACCCTTAATCTTGTGTCGTCCATGCTGTTCCTGGCAGGCATTGGATTGCTTTACGGGAAAACCGGCACCCTCAACATGGCCGATCTGGCGCTCAAAATGTCGCTGGCCGAAAACAACATTCTGCTCAACACCTCGGCAGTTTTGTTTTTTGTTGCTTTCTCGATAAAATCAGCCATTTTTCCATTCTTTTTCTGGCTTCCGGCCTCCTATCACACTCCTCCTGTAGCCATTACCGCCCTGGTTGCGGGGCTGCTCACCAAGGTGGGTGTGTATGCCATGATCAGGTTTTACACCTTGTTTTTTGTTCAGGACCAGCTTTTCTGGCATCCTCTCTTCCTGTGGATTGGCGGATTTACCATGGTGGTGGGCGTGCTTACTGCAGCTTCGCAATACGATATGCGCAAAATTCTCTCCTTTCACATCATCAGCCAGATTGGCTATATGATTATGGGACTGGGCATTTTTACCGTTGCCGGAATTGCCGGAGCCATTTTTTACATGGGTCACAACATCATAGCCAAAACCAACACTTTTCTGGTGGCCGGATTAATCAACCGCGTAAAGGGAAGTTACGACCTCAAATCCATTGGCGGACTTTACAAAACCCATCCATTTTTAGCCATACTGTTTATCATTCCGGCTTTCGGGCTGGCCGGCATCCCTCCCCTTTCGGGATTTTTCGGCAAACTGGTGCTGATTTCGGCCGGCTTCAGCGCAGGTGAATATGTGATCTCGTTTGTAGCCCTGGCAGTGGGACTGTTTACCCTGTTCTCGATGGTGAAAATATGGAATGAAGCCTTCTGGAAAGCACAGCCCGACGACAAGTTAACCGAAGCTCCGAAGGATGAAAAATTACCTTTCTCCATGGTACTTCCTGTTGTTCTGCTGGGACTGCTGACACTCACCATGGGTTTTGCCGTAAAACCCATACTCAGTTTTGCCATGGATGCAGCCACTCAACTGCTCAACCCGCACATCTACATCGAAGCTGTGCTGGGCAATTCAATCAACCCCGAAATTCAATAAGTCATGAAACGACTGATCAGAATCATAAAAAACATACCCGACTTTGTCATTTTCCTGCTTTTCTACGCCAGGGAAATGGTAAAAGCCAATCTGATGCTTGCCCGCGACATTCTCAGCCCGAAGATGAAAATCAGCCCGGGGATTGTAAAAATCCGCACAACCGCGCGCAGCGACAATCAGATACTGGCGCTTTTCAACCTCATAACCATGACACCCGGCAGCTTGTGCATGGACATCAGCGAAGACCGGCAGTACATTTATGTACATGGTATGTACGTGAAAGACCGCGACAGTTTTGAAAAAGAGATTAAAGAAGGCATTGAAAAACGAGTGATGGAGGTATTCGAATGAGCACAGCATTGGCAAATATTCCCGACTGGGTACTTTTGGCCAGCTTAGGCATGTTAACTGCAGCCATGCTGGTGTCGTTGTATGCACTTTACCGGGGGCCATCACTTCCCGACCGCATTGTTGCACTCGATCTGATTGCCTCACTCACCATAGGGTTTGTGATTGTTTTTGCAGTGTATTCGGCACAGGTCCGGTACCTCGACATAGCTGCAATCGTTGTGCTGGTAGTTTTTATCGGAACGGTTGCCTACGCCACCTATTTAAAAAAGAAGTATTATGATTAGCACCATACTCATTTCCGTTTTGCTGCTTACCGGCGCGTTTTTCTCGCTGCTGGCGGCTATTGGCGTAATTCGTTTCCCCGATGTTTACACCCGTATGCACGCCGCCACCAAAGCCCCTGCTTTTGGAATATTGCTATTACAGGCCGGAGCGGCCATTTATTTCAACGAACCTTATGCCTATGCCATCAGCTTTTTGGTGATCGTATTTATTTTTCTAACGGCACCTGTAGCTTCGCATTCCATAAGTAAAATTGCTCATCTGATAAACTCCGGCATCTGGAGCAAAACCAGCATTGATGAACTGGCACCGGATGAGGAGAACCGGGATGAGAAAGCCGGGGACTAAGTTCTAAGTACTAATTTCTAATTTCTAATTTCTAATTTCTAAAGCGTTTTTATAGAGTTAATTTGATTTTCAATTGAGCAATAGTTGTACCTGTTAAACTGCATTGATCTTACCAATGAATCAATGTCCTTCCAGATTTAGTTTTCATCAGGGAAGTCTCGGCAAAACATGATTCGGTATTCAAGGTTACTATTATTAACTTTCAAATGCTCAGGCCGCATGGCTGGCAATTGCGAATTAGCGATTTGCGATTACCTCCGGTGAGCTCACCGCCTAAGGCGGTTCGGTTGCGGATTTACCTTCCAATTTGAAAAGAGAAACACAAAAGACTTTTAGTTA
>JANJXJ010000215.1 GCA_024709105.1 Lentimicrobium sp.
TGTATCTCCGGTAAAAACTCATGTGTGCACGCACCACCGCCCAAAAATCGGCAAAACCGCCATCAGCAAGAAATTTGAAGGCAGCCACTCCGTCGAGTATCAGTCGGGTGAACATTACAGGCGCAAGTTTTTGTGGTGGCAGGTTTTTATACAACATCGAAATGTTGTTTCTCATATTTAGGTAGGTCTTGAAAGAGGACTGCTTGGGCAATGTTCCCCCGCCCACATGAAACACTTTGGAGTCGGGGCAAACCATAATTTTATACCCTTTGTGTTTTGCCCTCCAGCAGAAGTCAATTTCTTCCATGTGTGCGAAAAAGTCTTCATCAAAACCGCCCAGTTCATGGAATACATCGGCTTTTACAAACATACAGGCGCCGGTTGCCCAAAAAACTTCTGCGGACTGGTTGTATTGTCCGTGGTCTTCTTCAAGACTCTGAAAAATTCTTCCCCTGCAAAACGGATAACCGTAAGAATCAAGGTAACCTCCTGCTGCACCGGCATATTCAAAAAAAGCAGGCGAATGGTAAGCGCGAATTATAGGCTGGCAGGCGATGGCTTGCGGGGTTTGTTCGAGAAGGGCAATTACAGGTGTTATCCAGTTTTCTGTAACTTCAATGTCTGAATTCAGCAGCACATAGTATTCTGCCTCTACCTGGCTGAGAGCCAGATTATAGCCCCGGGCAAAACCTCCGTTGTCAGGATTCCGGATCACCCTGATGTCAGGGTAATTCGTTTGCATATACTCAACGGAATCGTCGGTAGATGCATTGTCGGCAACAATTATCTCGGCAGAATCCTTGCTGCACATAATCACAGAGGGCAGAAATTTTTCAAGGAAACTTCTGCCATTCCAGTTCAGGATAACTACTGCCGTTTTTGTCAAAATTGATGCCTTTTTATTAGAGAAATCAATACTTTGATTCTGTTTTATTTTGCAAACTTACAACAAATATAGAGAATAGAGAGAGAATACCCTCTCTCCCTGAGGGAAATTAATTTTAAATATTCATTAAAAAACAGTTAATCAATGATATATCTGGTTGAGCTGCGGTCTCTTCTTCTCTTAATATCATCGGGACTTACACTCATATCATCGTTACTTTTGTTTCGGGTGAGCTGCGATTGCCAGTTGTGGTTTTGTATTTCACCTGATGCTTCAGAATGTACCAGTGTATAGTCCTTTACCATCAACTCTGAGGCTACGAAAACAAACCGTTTATTCCTTTCTCTTTCATTAAGTGTATAATAATGCCAGATCTGATAAGGAATGGAAGGACTATTCAGCAAGCCCCCTGCATCATAAGGAACATCTGAAATCCTGTCGGGCGGGCCGTATTGCAGATACACCCGTCCCATGTCGGTTTCGTAACCTTTTTTCACCTGAGTGGAATAGGAATTGTTTACTTTCAAAACTTCTATTCTGTATTTCTCCCAGTTTCCGGCCGGATCAAGGTTGTTTCGGGTGGTCCAGAAGTTGGTAAAAAACTGCTGCATGGTTTCAAGGTTGCTGGCATTCAGTTGATTGTCAATAAACATTCTTTCCAGCTGAGTTGAAATAGGGTAGAGGCTCTTAATGTGTTCCTTCAATGTATCTGCATTGCCGTAACGTTGTGCGAAACTGCTGCTTATATTCACAGAAGCAAGATCGAGGGTGGCGGCTGCCACACTGGTATTGAACCGCTGAAAAAAGGTGGCATTCTGCGATAATACTTTGTTCTGCTTGTTTCGTACATTTACCACAAGGTTATAGTTTCCTGAAGGCAATTTGCTGATATCAAACTCACTGAACAAGGCAATGACAGGTTTTGCATCCTCACGTTTGATGCGTACATAATCGTTGAGCATTTTTTTTGATTCGAAGGACTCAATGTAAGCCGACACCAGGATTTTGTCATTGTTTTCATCGGCTGGCAATGGGTTATAGACTTCGGCATAAAAGGTGAGTTTAGACTTGTCGGTGGGGAAAAAATTGTCCACGTATGGCACAAAGTCGTAACCGCTTTTACTTTTTACATTTTCCTGAATGGTTTTGCTGAACGATTCAATAAGCTGAACCCCTGAAACAGAAACACTTGAAACCGGATAATCAATTTCAACAGGCAATTCTACCTGAAGTGGTTTCTGAGGATTGTTGATGTCGTACAACGAAATATCGAGGCTGTAATTGCCATTGGGCAGCAGGAAACGTTGCTGGTCAATAAAGTCCTCTTTGGGAGCAAGAGTATCGGCAATTTCAGGGCTGAAAAGTTCGTATTTCCTGAAGTCAACAATACTGCTGTCTTTCCTGATGATAATTGTTACCTGAACACTGCCCTGGAACTTCCCAGTATTATTTGCCTCATACACAATGCTGTTTCCATTGATTTGCAGATAAGTTTCCAGGTAAGGAGATTCGCCCGGAATGTTAAAAGTTGATTTCGACAGATACGCTTCCAGTTTGAGAGGCGACGACAAAGCAACGCTGAATAGCGAAAAAAGGAGCAGAACGGAGAGTGTGGTTGCTTTTCTCATATTAAAAGTTTTTGAAAATGCAGTGGTTACTTTAAATGGCAAAAAGACAAATCAATGTTCGGGACGACTTAAAAATTATCCCGGCCAGCCGAAAAAATACATGAAAATACCACGCATGTCCCTTTTGCCATTTCCAGATACAAAGATAAGTATTTTACAGCCTCATTTCAATATTTTTGGAATGTGAGGGCCAAATAACCGTTGGTAAAAATGCATTTCAAGACTGTTTTTGCAGCAGAATTTTAACCAGAAAGGTTGTTCTACATTCAGTAAGCTTGCCGTAAATTAAAGCAGCAACCGATTGTGTGATTGTGATCAATATTTATAACTAATTCAAATACAGTATAATATACTTTTCAGAAATTGCTTTTCCAGCGAAAAGGTTTGTTTTGGAATAAAGAAAAAAAAGTTTTTTGGTGAATCAAAAAAAGTAGTACTTTTGCCCCCGGAAAGATGGCAGAGTGGTCGATTGCGGCGGTCTTGAAAACCGTTGACCTGAAAGGGTCCGGGGGTTCGAATCCCTCTCTTTCCGCAAGACTTTTCAGGTGCCCCGCGCAGCGGGGCATTTTTTATTACAGCAGCCCGCTGCCCAGACTCGTCTGAGGAAGCGGGCTGCTGTAATAAAAAACAATTCGCGAATGCGAATTACCTCCGGTGATCTTAGCATTTGTGTTGCTTATCTTAATTTTAAGCATGGCATATGTTTTTCTGCAAAGAAAAAGCAGGTTACATGCAGATGGGAAAGATAATCAGAAACAACTATTTTTTACTGTTTCGCTTTTCCTTCGAAATCATCTCTTTTTCTAAGTGCTCATAAAAGCGGTCTAAATTCTGGCCATTTTCGCCAGTTGATTCAAAATAATCAATTGCCTGATTGATAATTTGTATAACTTTATCATATTCTTTTAGTTTACGATAAATAATTCTGAGCCTATCGAATGGAGTAGTGTAATTGCATTTATTTTCAATAGCTTGCTGATAGAATTTTATTGCCTTTTCATAATTTTCTTCTTTCTCGGCTTCTTTGCCAAGATCGACCAAGTTATCAACTGCAAGCTTGAGTTTGTATTCTTTATCAGAGAGGTTTCTGTATTTTGCTAGTTTGGGAAAAACTAAAGGTGCGCTTGGATCAGGCCTGTATTTTTGAACTCTTCTCCTTAATGCTATGTCAAAATTTATTTCTTGACCAGTTGGTGAGAGTATTTCATTTTTAACCATATACGAAAAGCACATCGCAGTTACATTCACATCATTTAAGGCATTGTGCATTCCGGTTAAAGAATCAGATTCACCAAAACATTTTGCATATAGTTCGGATAGCTTTGGGTATTTTAATCCACCATTAATATTTGATGCGTTTACCCATGTTTTCGAAGCTTCCATAGTGCAAATGGTTTCAGCATTTACTAATGGTTCACCGAATCCATTCCTGTAAAGTTCTGCCTGTATAATACGAAAATCGAAATTTATATTATGAGCAACCAGATGTTCAGATGATAAGGCAAATGAAAGAAATTCCTGCAATACAATTAGGGTATCAACACATTTTTCTTTCAAAATAGCTTTTGTTATTTTATTGACCCTAGATGCTTCAACTGGAATGACGCCATTGTAGGTTGTGTAATAATTTTTTGAAATCAGGGTGTTAAAGTTCTCATCAAGAACCGACCATG
>JANJXJ010000232.1 GCA_024709105.1 Lentimicrobium sp.
AAATGGTGTCTCAGATGAATAAAGTGCATATTGAAACTACCGGCGATGGTTCACACACCCTGTTTCATCCTGGAGCAGGCGAACACTACCATTCAATACATGGTGCAATTCAGGAATCGGAACACGTGTTTATTGAAGCTGGTTTAAAAGCAGTTGCACACGAGAAACAAACACTTGACATCCTTGAGGTAGGTTTTGGTACCGGATTGAATGCCTTGTTAACTATGCATGCTGCAGATAAATTGAGTTTGCAGGTGCGTTACACATGTTTTGAGCCTTATCCGCTTGGTTTCGAAATATATAGTCAACTAAATTATGTTTCATTGACTCAGTTTGAAACATACCAACAACCTTTTCTTCATATGCACAGCCCGGGCAATGGAGAAGTCATCAGGTTGCTTAATAATTTTGAATTTATCAGGTTTTTAACTGAGATACAGAACATTAATACCGGTAACCATTTGTTTGATCTGGTTTATTTTGATGCATTCTCCCCGGCAGCAGCACCTGAATTATGGACACAGGAAATATTTACTTTGTTACGAAATTGTGTGAATCCCGGTGCAATTCTGGTAACCTATAGTGCCAAGGGAAGTGTAAGGCGGGCATTGCAGGCAGCAGGTTTTGTTACTGAGCGCCTGCCGGGCCCTCCGGGAAAAAGAGAAATGTTGCGCGGCAGGGCAGTTTGAGGAACTTATTTTATCGCGAAAACTTTGTAATTCATCAGCGGGCATTCCGAAATGGTAATTTTTTCAACCACCGACCTGGGTGGGCCTTGCCTGCATAATGATGTAAACGCCTCAAGTTGTGCAGAATCGCCTTCGGCCTCTATGTAAACACTGCCATCGGCCATGTTTCTGACATAGCCGTTAATTCCTGCAATACGTGCAGCATTTCTTGTGAAATATCTGTATCCCACGCCCTGTACTCTTCCGAAAACCTGAATAATCAAACACTTTTGCATATGCTAACTCCCCAGGCGTTTGGTTATCAGATTATCAACTACCTGGAACAACTGTCCGGGTTTCAGGGTTCGCCATCTCATTTCATTCAAACGCCCTCCGGTAGCCAGGTAATAATCGAGGCGGCGATCGCTGATCTCCCGAAGTACATGTTCCCTGAAATTAAGCAGTGCTACCCAGCCATCCTCCACATCTTCAAACCATTCCTGGTAATAAGAGTCATCGTCGGCGTGAAAATTAAGTACATTCTCGCCAATCAGGATAAATCGTGTAATTCCTTTGTTGATTAAAGGTTCAGCAACATTGCGTTTAAGAAACATAATGTCGTTGTATAGCAGATCATTCCATTCTCCCAGCATTTCAATCACACAAAACCCCTGAGCATAATCAGCAAAAAGTAGTTTAACGTAAAGCGTTGCTGAACCCATTTCATCCCACTGCGGATGAATGTAATAGTTATATACAGAATGAATACACTCTGTATCACTGTACTCCCTGCCGTAAAAGGGTGATTTTCTGTCTTCTGAGGCTATATATAAATTCCTCCAAGAGTAAAAAGGTTCAATTTCATGCATACTGAACGTGCTTGCAGCAAGAAAACGAAATAAAATGAAAAATGTTGGATGGTTGGTTGACTAAACAAAAAAGTCGAGAGAACTTTTTCTGGTTTTTTCGTAAACCTTTTTACTGAAGATGTAGTACCTGGCCGGTTTGTGCGAAACTCCTTTTTCCTTCTCGTTTATAGGAATAACATAAGGCATGTTAGAAACCTTTTTCCTGAAATTCCTTTTGTCGAGTGTACTACCCAGAATAACCTCATATAATTTCTGAAGCTGACTAAGTGTGAATTTAGATGGCAGAAGTTCAAAACCTATGGGGTTGAATCTCAGTTCGTCTCTCAGGGCAGTAAGGGCGTCATTCAGGATTTCCATATGATCGAATGCAAGCTCCGAAATCTGAGAAACAGGCTTCCATTTGGCATCGTCGCGCAATTCAAACTTATTTATTCTTTCCTGATCAATGTTTATTAAAGAATAATAGGCAACAGTAACCACTACTTCTTCGGGATGGCCGATCTGCCTGAGCCATTCCATATCTCTCTCCTGCCGGGTGAGCCGGTTGGGTGTGCCAATGGCAGCATATTGCCTCAGGTAAATGTTGTCAAGGCCTGTCAATTCTTTTAAAACTCTGGCTGCAGCGGTGTCCAGATCCTCATCCTTTCTCACCAGGTCGCCCGGCAATTTCAGGTCTTTGAATTCTTGCCCCTCGTAATTCATTTTCCGCTCGAGAAGAAGAACATTCAACTTCCCAAATTCAAAACCAAATACTACACAATCTACTGAAACGTGGAAATTTAGTTTTGAATTAATATTCTCCTGAGACATAAAATCTCCTTTAGGTTCTTGTAAAGTTGTTTTGTCCGGTAAAGATACGGAAGTTTAATCTTGTATGCAAAATAAAAGTAAAAAGTATAACTGTATTATTCGTGTTGCTTATACACTAACTATTTCTAGCCACGCAATATGTGTCTGTGACTCAATATTTTTTATAATTTTTATTTAGAGAGGCTCTTAAGTAGCTATATGATAATAAGTTAGAAAAATTTATTATTTTTTTGTAATTTCTTGTAACCAGAAAAAATATTCTGTATATTTGCATTGTCTTAGTGTATTAAATACACTAAATGCTATTTGAAAAACGCTTATTGCTGAGCAAAAGCATATTCATATTAACCTGATTTGGTTTTATTTCTGAAACGGGTTTAAAAAAACACGGAGGCTGGCTGTAAAGGATAGTAATTTTCCTGGTGCATTTATGTGATTTTAGGTGGTTTAATTTTAGTGCATGTACTCAGGGGTGGTTGGTTAAAAAACTTTGCAGTTCAGCTTTCCGTTTTTCTTTTTGCAATAATTTCCTCTCTCCTTTATTTTTTTACATTTTCGTAAAAAATCGTTTTCTTTTAGTAAATTAGCGGAGTCAACCCCCAAATTGAGCTTTATGGACAAATACCGGTTTCCGGGAAACGGCAATAAGCCTGATCCTGCTCAGGTCGATTTGAGTATGGTGTTTGATAAGGCCTTGTTAATCAAATATATATTCCCAAATTTTGAACTTAGATCTGAATTCAGATTGCCAGATACTGGTCATTCACTTATCGAATACTTTACTGCAGAATCTTTAAAAAATATATGGGAATCAAAGCCTGGTCAATGGCATGAAAACATTTTCTTTACAGGTAAGCAATCCATTCCATGTTTATTTTCTGTTTCCTTCAGCAATAATGGTGATGATTTGACAGGAAATATGACCGTAATTTTCCTTAATAAAAAAGGAACTGTCTCCGAAAACGTTATATTATCTGAATCACGGCTTCAAGAGGTTACAACTAATTATGTGAACAGAATTACTTCTGATGCAAATGAAGAAATTGCAATGGAAGAAATCGGTTTTCTTGATATTTTTGATCTGAATGAAATTCAGGAGATTCAGGATTCGTTTTCATATGCAACCGGAGTAGCTTCACTCATAACAGATGCCAATGGCGACCCCATCACAAAGCCAACCAACTTTTGTAACCTTTGTAATGATGTAATCAGAAAAACCGATAAGGGAAGAGCCAACTGTCTGCACTCAGACTCAATAATCGGGAGAAAAAATCTTGACGGACCGATTGTACAACCTTGCCTGAGTGGTGGTTTGTGGGATGCCGGTGCAAGTATTAACATTGGAGACAGACATATTGGTAACTGGCTGATTGGACAGGTTTTGGATGAAAATGCTGACATAGAAAAGCTTGTTGGCTATGCACGCGAAATTGGTGCAGATGAAACCGAATACCGCCAGGCACTCGGTAAAGTAAAGAGAATGCCGGTTGCGAAATTCAGATCAATTGCCGAAAGCCTGTTTGTTATTGCAAATCAGTTGTCGGCCAAAGCAATGCTGGTAGTGCTGCAGGCAAAGGAACTTTCGGAGCGAAAAAAAGTGGAAGATCAGCTCCGGCTGACACAGGAAAGGCTGAAAATAGCAGTAGAGGGAGCCGGGGCAGTGTTATGGGACTGGCATATTGAAACCCGCGATTTTTATATTGATGATTCTATTGCCGGGCGGCTTGGATATTCTTTAAAAACCTTTTTTCCGTTTACCATTGAAAAATGGAAGGCCATCACCCATGCCGAAGACCGGCTTATCGCATTCAGGTTGTTTAAACGTCATGTTAACGGAAAGACACCGGAACTGGAGGTTCCTTTCAGATTGAAGAGCAAGGATAATCAATGGCATTGGTTTCTGGCTAAAGGAAGGATTTCGGAAAGGCGAAGCGATGGCTATCCTTTGAGAATTTCAGGAACCCTCACCGACATCAGTGAAAAGAAGAAAATTGAGCTTGAAAGCAATGAAGCCCATCGCATGCTAAGAACTCTGATGGGAAATCTGCCGGGTATGGCTTATCGGTGTAAATACGACCATGCATGGACCATGCTCTTCGTAAGTAAAGGAGCAAGCGAACTTACAGGATATAATGCTGAAGATTTGTTGGATAATCAAAAAATTGCATTTAACGATCTTATCCTTCCTGAATATGATGAAGCAATCTGGGCTCTCTGGGAAAAAGCAGTTTCTGAGCATGGTGTTTTTAATTTTGAATACGAGATTCGAACCTCATCGGGCAAAATTAAATGGGTTTGGGAACAAGGTTGCGCCATTTACAACGAGCACAATGAAGTGGTAGCATTGGAAGGGTTTATAACTGATATTACTGATAAAAGGCACGCAGAACAAAGTCTTCAGGATAGTGAAAAGCGTTTCCGCACATTATTTGAAGCAAGTGAAGATGCCAACCTGATTATTGAGAACGGATGTTTTATTGACTTTAATCCGGCGGCATTACGGCTCCTTGGATACAGCAGGAGCGAAGTTTACGGAAAAACTCCCTTTTTCTTATCTCCTGAATTTCAGCCAGATGGAATGAAATCGGAAGAAAAGGCTGCCCTTATGATCAAACAAGCGAAAGAAAAGGGATTCCATCGCTTTGAATGGGTGCATCTCAGGAAAAATGGTTCAGAATTCTGGGTGGAAGTTATGCTTACTCAAATTCCTATTTCAGGGAAAGACATACTTTACACAACCTGGCGTGACATTACTGAGCGAAAGGAAGCCGAAATAAAACTCCGGGAACTGAATGAGCGGCTTACGCAGTTAAATCTCGAATATCAGCAGTTAAACAGCGAATTTGCCGATCAAAATGCACTTCTTTCGGAAAGTAACCTTCAGATTCTGTCAATAAATGAAGAACTTAAGTTGGCCAAGCGTAAAGCCGAAGAAGCCGATAAACTGAAATCAGCATTTCTGGCCAATATGAGCCATGAAATCAGGACGCCTATGAATGGAATTCTTGGTTTTGCTGAACTATTGCAAAGCCCTGACCTCCAGTACGAAGAAATGATTAGTTATATTGATATTATCAATGGTTGCTCAAAACAACTGCTTGCTTTGATCAACGACATCATTGACATATCCAAGATCGAAGCTGGACAGCTTACCATTACATCAGGAAAGGTGAGTGGATTAAATCTTCTTAAAGAAGTTTATAACCTGACCTCCGCTGCTGTGAAAACCGGGGTTGAATTTTATTCTCCTCAGATTGAACACAATACAGATCTTTTATTCCTGGCTGATGAAATAAGGCTAAAGCAGGTTTTAATAAACCTGATAAACAATGCAATTAAGTTCACAGATGCAGGCCATATTACTTTTGGTTACTTCGTAGAAAAAGATTTTATTGTTTTCTATGTTGAAGATACAGGTGTAGGAATTGCTGCAGAGTATCATTCACTTATATTCGAACGTTTCAGGCAGGTAAGCAGCGCCGTAGCACGCGAAAAAGGTGGTACAGGCCTGGGCCTTGCTATATCCAAAGCCATTGTAAATCAAATGGGTGGCGATATCGTTGTTGAATCCGAACCGGGCAAAGGGTCAAAATTCCAATTTGTGATACCGTTTATCTCGTTGCACGATTCCGATAGAAGTGTTTCACAGGATCTGGCAGATCAGGTAGGTACTGTCCTGAGCTGGGAAGGTAAAACCATTCTGATTGCTGAAGACGAAGACGCCAATTTTACTTTACTGCAGCTGTTTTTACGCAACTCTGGCTGTGAGGTTTTACGGGCACGTAATGGCCGGGAAGCTGTTGAAATGGTTAACAAATATCCTACTGATGTAGTTTTAATGGATTTGAAAATGCCAGTAATGGATGGATTTGAGGCAACTTTATCCATCAAGCAACGTTTTCCCAACCTGCCGGTAATAGCTCAAACAGCTTTTGCTTTATCAAATGACAGAATAAGAGCCGTAGAAGCGGGTTGCGACAATTATCTGTCAAAACCGATTTCGGCTAAAACCTTAATAAAAACGCTGGCAAGATATCTGAGCTGAACAGCCTCTGTTTAAAATCTGAACCATGGCCTGGCTTCACCCATCATACCCATGGGAATCATGGCAAGGATGAGAATATATGATATGGCTGTCCAGATTAGTGTGGTTTTAAATTTTGCCTGATCGGTAGATTTCCGTTTGGCAAGAATACTGCCAACCTGAGCGATTGCTATTGCAAGAATATTTACAACTGAATGTTCAACGGCCCAATATCTCAAGGTTGAATCTTTCATGGCTGCTCCAAAATCGCTTAAAGCCTGCATGGTAAACGGGCTCAGAACAAAATAAAGCAGCAATCCGATTAATAGTTGTAAATGCAGGCTGCTTATAAAAATAAGAGATGATCTTCGGTGAACTGAAGCAAACTGACCTTTGCCTGAAAGGCCTTTGATTGCAAGAATAATAACTGCCAGGCCAGCCAGCAGAATTATCCAGCGGTTCCATGAGTGAACAAGAAGTGTGAAGTTGTATAGTGAATTCATTATTCTGGAATTTAAAATTATGTTCACTCAACATCAAAAAACACGAATTGTTGGAATGGGAACAAAAAAAAGAGGGGAAAGTCCCCTCTTTTAAATGTTATTCGGATTACCGCATATCAATAACTTCAACTCCCGGATGGTCAGAAGCTTTGAAAGTGAACATAGTATCCTTGTAGGGCAGATCTGTTTCAAATTTGTTGACGGTGTAGGTGTAGGTACTGCCGTTTTTGTCAAAAATGGTGAGGCTGCTAACAATCTTTCTGGCTTTATCAATACTAACCTTTACCTTGTTGAAGTTTTTCTTTTGCACCGGAGTTAACTCTATTACATAAAGTTTGGCAGTTTCCTGAAGCATTTTGGCTTTGAAATTTTCGCTGTAAGTAGTGAGCAGATTGGTAGGAGTGAAGCTGTCATCGTCCTTGGTGGCCTCATTAATCTGAACCTCATTGGCATCTTTAAGAAATGTCCAGACTGTCTTGCCATCGCTGATTACTTCTTGTCCGGAGAACATAAGTTTGTAGCTGTCACCTTTTGACAGCAAGGTACCACTGAAACTTTCACTTATGTTTTGACCCGGGTTTTCCATTTTATAGGTAAACTCAATCTTAATGGTCTTAAAAGCTTTGGTTTTGGCTGAAACTTCATCGAGTACAGTTTTAGCTTTTTTGTCGGTCTGGCCAAAAATTACAGCTGCAGAGAGCAGCAGAGAGAAAAGAAGAAGAAATTTTTTCATTTTATGGGGTTTAATCAAACAGATTGTTTCCTTTGTAGTTTGAGTTCAGGTCTCTCAAAAACTGTTCCAAAGCCATTTCGTTTGCAACTTTTACTTCACGGGCTTTGCTGCCTTCAAATGGCCCGACAATGCCAGCCGCTTCAAGCTGATCAATAATTCTGCCAGCGCGGTTGTATCCAAGTTTTAGTTTTCTTTGTATCAGCGATGTACTGCCTTGCTGCGTCTGAACAATAAGTCTGGCAGCATCTTCAAACAATTCATCACGTTGCGAAGGATCATAATCCACTTCCTTTACATCCTGTTCTTCGTTGAACTCAGGCAGATGATACGCATCAGGATATGCCCTCTGAGAGCCAATATAATCTGTAACTCTTTCAACTTCATGAGTATCAACAAATGCACATTGCAACCTGATCAGATCACTTCCGGTCGAAAGCAGCATATCGCCCCTGCCCACCAATTGGTCGGCACCGCCAGTATCGAGAATGGTGCGTGAGTCAATTTTTGATATCACCCTGAAAGCAATACGCGCCGGGAAATTCGCTTTTATAGTTCCGGTAATGATATTGACTGAAGGCCTTTGAGTAGCTATTACCAAATGGATGCCAATTGCCCTGGCCAACTGCGCAAGTCGGGCAAGAGGGGTTTCAATTCCCTTGCCTTCCACCATAATCAGGTCGGCAAACTCATCAATAACTACAATTATGTATGGCAAAAACCTGTGGCCATGCAATGGATTAAGTTTTCGGTCAATAAACTTAACATTGTACTCCTTAATATTTCTTACCTGCGCATCTTTGAGAAGGTCATAGCGGTTGTCCATCTCAATGTTCAGGGAGTTGAGCGTACGCACTACTTTTCTGGTATCAGTGATGATGGCCTCTTCAGAATCGGGCAGTTTGGCCAGGAAGTGTCTTTCTATCTTTGAGAACAGCGTTAACTCTACCTTTTTAGGGTCAATCATCACAAATTTTACCTGCGCAGGATGTTTGCGGTAAAGAATGGAGGCAATGATTGCATTCAGTCCAACTGATTTCCCCTGTCCGGTGGCTCCTGCCATCAATATATGAGGCATTTTTGTCAGATCGGCGATATATGGCTCATTCTGAATGGTTTTACCCATTCCAAACGGAAGCTCATATTTTGAATCCATAAACCTTTCTGAGCCAAGAATTGACTTCATAGGCACAATCTCGGGTTTGAGATTGGGAACCTCAATACCAATAGTTCCCTTGCCTGGAATAGGTGCAATAATCCTGATTCCCATAGCCGCCAGACTCAGAGCTATATCGTCTTCAAGATTTTTTATCTTGGAAATCCTGACTCCCGGTGCCGGAATAATTTCATATAGTGTTACTGTGGGGCCAATGGTAGCTTTGATTTTGTCAATCTGTATTCCATAGTTTCCCAAAGTGTCAACAATCCTGTTCTTGTTCGTTTCCAGTTCTTCTTTCTGAACGGTTACATTGGCACCGCTTCCGTAATCGTCAAGCAATTCAAGTGTTGGATAGCGGTAATCAGGCAGCTCAAGTGTTGGGTCAAATTCTGTGTCAATTGTAAATCTGGGGATGGATTCCGTTTCCACAGTCTCTTTAGGCTCCGGGGCCTTCTCAATGGTAAACTCAACTTCGGCAACCGGTGCTGTTTTTACAGGAACTGGATTGTAATTCACAGTTTCAAAGCCGCTTTCCTCTTCATCGGGCTCAAGTGGCACGGGTCTGGTTTTATTTACAAGAGCAATGTTTTCGGTTTCTTCATTCACCGAAAACTCAACAGTATTGTATTTGTCTTCTAATGGACTTTTTCTTAAGTTATTGGTAGCAGTAACCTTACTGACTTCATTTGTATCGGCCGCCTTACTTTCATCTTCATCAGTTTCTTCCGGTCTTTTAGGAAGTTCAAGTGGCATATTAAAAGCCAGCACAAGAATGGCAAGAAGTGTAAAAACCAAAGCTATGGCTGTGCCGGTTTTGCCCAACAGACCCTGCATCCATATGGCTGATTGATAACCAGTTACTCCCCCGAGAATAGCCAGCGATGTTTGCTGAAATATGAAACCCAGAGCTACAGGCAACCACAAAATCCCCAGCAGGGAATTTCTTAATGTTCTGCCTGTGGGTAGCAAAGCTATTCCGGTTGACATACGAACCCCGGCAACAACAAGTACTAAAATGATTAGAAATGAAGCAACCCCGAAGCCCTTTTTTATAAAAGTAATGGCCAGAGCAGCGCCCAAACGGCCAGCCCAGTTGTCGGCTTCAACCTGAGAATCAAAGAGTATTTGCCTGAAACTGTAACTGGAGAATAAATCATCGGCTCCCCAGTTGAAATAAAGAAACAGGTATGACGAAAAGGCAAACAACAAATAAATACCTGAAAGAATAAGAAACACACCTGTTACTTTCCAGGCGCGCCCATCTGTTAGCCAAAATGGCAAGAAACTGCGGTTCCTGCCTCCTTTCGGGCTTTTTGAAGGACTTTCTTCAAATTCGTCCTTGAGGGAATTTTTCTTTAATGTATTTCCCTTTTTTGCCATTTTTTGCCTGTTGTTACCATTTGCAAAATTACAAAAAACCGGTTGACTCTTCTAACATTCCTTTGCCAGAGTCTGGCAGGCAGGAATTTCGTTATGATAAGCCAGCCGGTTTCCCTTGTATTCAATCCGGATTAGTTTCCGCCAAACATCTGACGCAACTCTTCTGGTGTAGTTTCTTTATAATCTGATGGAATCTCAAAATCCTTGTTTGAAACCTTTCCCTTTTCTACACTGCTTGCAACCAGTTGCATGCTCATACCTTGCATTTTGAAATTAAATTCCATGGGAATGCCCGGAAGTGTACGGTATTCGTTATCGTAAAAGATTTTGTTGTTGCCAATCTGATCGGTAAAATAAACCACTGTAGGATTGGCTTTTGACTGCTCATCACCGTAATGAATGTTGGCTTTTTTGCAGACATATCCAGCAATCTCCTTGGTTTCTGTAGTAACTTCAACAATGGGTTCACGGTTGAGCCTTTCAGCAGAACGTTTGGGCTTTAATGCAATTTTCTGACCCATAACATCCAGCAATGCAACTGTGGTTTGTGCATCCGAGTCAAGGATGATGATCTGATTGATTGCAGCCATAGTCATCTCAATACGGGCTTTGTTGCCATTCAGAATAACTTTAATATCCTGAGGAACAGCGCCCTGTACATTAGCTTCGGGGGTGCTGACTTTGTAATTAATGGTTCCTTTGAACGCAGATCCTTTCTGTGCCGATATGCTGACCAAACCAATTACGGTAACCATAGCCAGACTGAGAAGTATTTTTTTCATTGTTATTTTTTTTCAGTTGTTTTACTGATTTTCTGTCTCAAAAATCTTTATTTCAGTGATTTTGTCACCAGCCCTGATCAGGTCAATTACTTCGAGACCCTCGGTTACTTTTCCAAAACAGGTGTGATTTCTGTCAAGGTGAGCTGTATTCATGCGGCTGTGACAGATAAAAAATTGAGAACCTCCTGTATTTCTTCCGGCATGTGCCATACTTAAAACTCCGCGATCGTGGTATTGGTTGTCTCCGTCAAGTTCACATTTGATGGTATAACCTGGTCCGCCTGAACCAGTTCCGTTGGGGCAGCCCCCTTGTATTACGAATTCTGGAATTACCCTGTGAAAGGTTAGTCCGTTGTAAAAGCCACTTTTTGAAAGCTTTACGAAGTTTGCAACTGTGTTGGGTGCATCTTCTTCATAAAATTTCACTTTCATCACTCCTTTTACGGTATGAATTTCGGCAGTTGTCATGGTATTGGTTTTTAGTGAATTGTTCTGAAAAGTTTGTTAAATCTGATTTTACCTCCAAAAAGTGGTTTCCTGTTGTCGAGCGAAAGCCAAACAAAAACAGCTTTTCCCACAATGTGATCGTTGGGTACAAATCCCCAGAATCTTGAATCGGCTGAATTATGGCGATTGTCGCCCATCATCCAGTAGTAATCCATTTTGAAGGTATATTCAGTTGCTGGTTGTCCGTTGATAATGATTTGATCACCAACTATTTCCAGTGAGTTGTTTTCGTAATTCTTGATTATCCTTGAATAAAGTACAATGTTCTTTTTATTTATTTCAACAGTCATGCCTGCTTTGGGTATTACCAAAGGGCCGAAATTGTCAACATTCCAGGGATAAGCCGAATCGAAAGGGAAAATATACGGTTGCCAGAATCCTGCCGGTTGATTGAGCTGTTTTACTTCTTTTACATTTATAAATCCCCTCAGTTTCTCGACTGACTCATTGGTAAGTGTGAGCAGCATTTCATCGGGTGCAGTCATGGCAATATCTTCAGTTACATCCATTTTATCAAGAGCCATGGGGTTGATTCTGTTGCCATCTGTGCGAACCAGGTATTTGAATTGCCCGTCTTCGGGAAAATCAGAAGGTTTGCCATTGATATAAATGACCTGATCTTTGATTTGAAGTGTATCTCCGGCTATGGCCACACACCTTTTTATGTAGTTCTCTCTTTTGTCAACCGGCCGTGCAACTATATCTCCGAAATTTACTTTGTCATTCCAAACCCTTTGTCTGCCGTAATCTCTAACCAACTGGTAATAACTCTGATTCTGCATTTTAAGAGCAACAGTATCTCCGTCGGGGTAATTGAATACAACTACATCGTTGCGTTCAATATGAGTCAAACCCGGGAAACGGTAATAAGGAAGTTTAATCCATTCAACATATGACTTAGCATATTGACTCAACGGCATGGTGTGATGCACAAACGGGAATGCCAGCGGAGTATTTGGCACTTTAGGGCCATAGCTGAGTTTGCTTACAAAAAGGAAGTCGCCTACGAGTAATGATTTTTCCATCGATGAAGTAGGAATGGTGTAGGCTTCGATCATAAATATTCTGATGATGGTAGCTGCAATTACGGCAAAAATGATGGCATCCACCCATTCCCTGAGCGGTGTCTTTTTAATTTTTACTCTTTTTGAAGGCTCGGTATAGTCCTTTTCTTTTTTTACAGCCATCCAGGGCAGGTAGGCATAAGGAAACAAAACCGCTAAAGCCTGTTGACCAAGATCAAAAATGCGGTAACATTTCAAGGTTTCCACAACCATAAGCATTACCATAAATGCATTAATGAATGGTGTGAAAAGAAAAATAAACCACCAAAGGGGTTTGTCGATAATTTTAAGCCAGATGTAATAATTGTAAACAGGAACCAGACTCAGATAAGCCTTGTTGCCTGATGTTTCAAATGTTTTCCAGAGTAAAACAGGGAAGAAAACAATGAGTAAAATCAAGACTAAAGTTGGTGACATTTTTGCTTTTTTAGTTGGGCACTTTATTGCTTTTCAAGCAGGAGTGCAATATTAGGTATTTTTTTTCACTTTCAGATTCCGAGCATATCGCTCATGCCAAAGCATCCTTTTTTGCCGGCAAGCCATTCAGCCGCTTTAACAGCTCCATGAACAAACCCTGCGCGGCTGTGCGCTGTGTGCGTGATTTGTATTTGATCCACAACCGACGACCAGGTTACAATATGTGTGCCGGGAACTTCGCCCTGCCTTTCGCTGCTTACCTCAAAAGTGCCTGATTCCTTTTCGCCGGGATTAACCCACCCGTTAGGGAAAAAGTTGCTGATTCCGGATATCTGACCAGCAAGTGCTTTTGCTGTTCCGCTAGGCGCATCAAGCTTGTGGATATGATGGACTTCATGAATATGAGGTAAGTAGTCTGCATCATTTTTCAGTAATTCAGCCAGCTTTTTATTGATTTCAAAAAAAATGTTAACACCAATTGAAAAGTTGGGAGCATAAAAAAATGATTTCCCTTCTTCAATGCAACGTTTTTTGGCTAAGGCAAGTTCATTTTCCCAGTTGGTTGTGCCGGAAACTACCGGAATGTCGAGATCGAAGCAGGTTTTTATGGCATTTGGCGCTGTATGCGGAAGACTGAAATCAATCATTACATCACATTTGCCTGACAATTCAGCAGCACGAGACCAGTCGGCAGGGCTGTCAAATTTCGCTATGATGTTGTGACCTCTTTCAATAGCAACCTTTTCGACTTCGCGGCCCATTCGCCCGTAACCGGATAGTGCTATCTGAAGTTTCTTATTCATGAGAAAATGAATTATGGGTATTTTAAACTCAGACACAGTTTCAGTCCGCCAGCCTGATATAGTTCCGGCCCCTGGGCAGGAATGATGGCTGGTTCAAGTTTCAGTGAAAGGTTGTCTGAAACATCATAATCAAAAAAGTGTGCATCAACAGCTGCATCTATAACATTCAGAATGTACCAGGCTGCACTGTAGATAATATTTAATTCTACTTTTCGCCGGTAAAAATCGCGTCCGCGCAGCAAGTCGCTGGTGTTCGGGTATTTGGTTACATAGATGTTGTCGGTAGGGTAGGTTTCGCCATTTGCAACATACCGGTAAGCTTCGGTGAACTTCTTCATTTCGGCATGATTTATTTTAATGGAATAGCCGAAATAGCCAAAACCAGCATAAATTACAGGAATCTTCCAGTATTTTTTGTTGTAATACTGCCCAAGTCCCGGCAATGCAAGTGAATAAATGGTTGCTTTATGTGCCGAATGCGATGTTACAGTAGAAGTGTCGGTAAGAACTCCTTTGCGGGTAACCACCAGTGTTGTGTCCTGTGCCATCAGATTACTGCAGGTCAAAACAAAAATAAGCAAAACCGCTTTCATACTGAAAACGGTTTTCTTAAATACTAAATGTTTCCTGACTGAGGACAAATGATCTGACATTACACAGTTTTCAGCATTAACGCGAAATCATCTCTTCAAGTATGCTGCGCAGTTGTTTTTGCGAGCCAAAATTTATCACAATGTTTCCTTTACCTTTGTTGTTCATTGAAACATTAACTTTGGTGTTAAACTTGCCGGCTATCTGATCGCGGAAGTTCTCAATGTCTTCAGGTATGGAAACAGTTTGTTTTTCCTGTGGAGCAGCAGGTTGTCTGTTGAGGTTTCTCACAATTTCCTCAACTTCACGCACCGAAAGATCTTTCAGGATAATATTCCTGAGAATGGTGGTTTGTGTAAGCTGATCATCAATATTTATGAGTGCTCTTGCGTGGCCCATCGTTATTTTATTATCGCGCACAGCCACCTGCACTTCGGCGGGCAGTTTCAGAAGCCTCAGATAATTGGTAACTGTTGTTCTGTTTTTACCAACCCGCTGACTGAGCTCCTCCTGAGTAAGTTCACATTCGTCGAGCAACCGCTGATAGCTGATGGCAATTTCAAGCGCATTCAGACTTTCGCGCTGAATGTTCTCTACCAGTGCCATTTCGAGCATCTGCTGGTCGTTGGCAATTCTGATGTAACAAGGTATTTCAGTCAGTCCGGCAAGTTTACTGGCTTTTAGTCTGCGCTCACCCGAAATAAGCTGATACTTGTCATAACCCATTTTTCTGACAGTAATGGGCTGTATGATTCCCTGTTCCTTAATTGACTCAGCAAGTTCACTCAGCGCTTCGGGGTTGAATTCTTCTCTGGGTTGAAAAGGATTGGATTCAATCTGTTCAATGGGTAGCGAAGCAATCGCGCCGGCCACAAAGTCGCCGGAAATGTCTTTTGATGTTATGTCTGTTTCAGGGCTTTCCAGAATGGCACTAAGTCCTCTGCCCAGGGCTTTCTTTTTAGGATTCATTTTCGAGATCTATTTGTTTATCAGCAGCTTTGATTTTGGTGAGTTCGTTTTTTTGAAGAATCTCACGGGCCAGATTAAGGTAATTGATAGCACCACTGCTGTTAATGTCGTGCATGATTATGGTTTCACCAAAGCTGGGAGCTTCACCCAGTTTGGTATTGCGGCTGATCATGGTTTCAAATACCATGTCCTGGAAGTGCGCTTTTACTTCATCTACCACCTGATTCGAGAGCCTGAGACGGGAATCGTACATGGTGAGAAGTATCCCCTCAATATCCAGCGAAGTATTTAACCTTGACTGCACAATCTTTATAGTATTAAGCAATTTGCCAAGTCCTTCGAGTGCAAAATACTCACATTGTACCGGTACAATTACCGAATCGGCTGCTACAAGCGCGTTAACGGTGATAAGCCCCAGAGATGGAGAACAGTCAATAACTATAAAGTCATAGTCATCTTTAATATTACCAAGAACCCTGCGCATCATTTTTTCGCGGTTGGGCTGGTTGATCATTTCAATTTCAGCACCAACCAGATCAATGTGTGCAGGTAATAAATCAAGATTGGGAGTGCTGGTTTTCAGAATAATATTTTTCGGCTCCACTTCGTCCATCAGGCATTCGTAAATGCTGGTTTTGATATTCTTAGGATCAAAACCAACTCCTGATGTAGAATTCGCCTGTGGATCGGCATCAATAATAAGCGTGCGGTGCTCAAGTACGGCAAATGCTGCTCCCAGGTTTATGGCAGTTGTTGTTTTACCTACTCCTCCCTTTTGGTTGGCAATTGCAATTATTTTTCCCATAACAAAGTAAATGTCAGAATTTCTGATGGTTATGAACGGAACATCGTGAACCGCTCCACCTTACAAAGGTACAATTAATTTGCAGCACTGCAAGGGGGTTGCTTTGTTTGAATATTAATTTTATTTCAACGAGGCTACCTCATACTTACAAACCCTTTGTTTATCAAACTGTCTCTGAATTGTTTTGCATGACTGCCAGGGAGCATGTAACTAATTACCCGGCTTTTAAAATTTTTAATCAACTAAATTCGGCAACAATTGAAAAATACAGTCCGGAATTATGTAATTTTGCAGCCCGAAAAGAGTTTCAGTTCATACACATAATGCAGGTAAATGCTTAACAGAAGACACCTAAGGGTAAAAGTTTTGCAGGCGCTTTACGCTCACTTCCAGTCAGAAGGAGGAGAAGTTGCCCGTCAGGAAAAAAGTTTGGTCAGCAGTATCGAAGGTATTTATGATCTTTATATTTATCTGCTGTCGTCTCTTATCGAAATCAGAGATTTTGCCCACAACCGCATGGAAGATGCAAGGCAGAAATTTTTACCCACCGAAGAGGAACTAAACCCCAATACCCGTTTTGTTGATAATCGTTTTCTGGCTCAGATGTCTGACAACCGAAGCTTGCAGAAGAATATTCAGCGTTTGAAAATCAACTGGGCAGATCATCAGGAAATTTTCCGCAAAATTTTTGTGGCTTTCAAAGATTCGCCGGCTTACCTCAGATACATGGATAAAGTTGATGCTACTTATGCCGATGACAAGGAAATAGTAGTTCAGCTTTTTGGAGAGTTTATGCTGGGAAGCGAAACTTTCTTAAGCCTTTTCGAAGAAAAAAGTATTCACTGGGCCGATGATATAGATACTGCTACCAGTTTGGTAGTAAAAACAATCAAAAAGTGGGATGCAAAGATGGATGACTTTCAACCACTTCCTCCTCTTATGATTAGCCCTGATGAAGAAGGTGATGACCTGATCAGGGATTTTGTACTTAAGCTCTTCAGAAAAACAATTCTCAATGCTGCGAATTACGACAAGCTGATCGCTGAAAGAGCGCAGAACTGGGACATAGAACGCATTGCGCTACTCGATGTGATTATTCTTAAAATGGCCCTTACCGAGTTGATGGATTTTCCTTCCATACCTGTGAAAGTTACCCTGAATGAGTATATTGAGATTTCGAAAGACTACAGCACGCCCAAAAGCCGGCAGTTCGTCAACGGAATGCTCGACAAACTGGTAACCGACCTCCGGAGCAGTAATGAAATCAAAAAAACCGGAAGAGGTTTGATAGAATAAAAAACCTTTCGATTTATTCTGTTAAAGTTACCATTTCATATTGGCTCTTAAAAACAAGCTGTTTGCACTCCAAAGCAAGAAAGCTTTGCATTATATTTGCATTTGACTTCGCTGCAGTTAATATTCTGAAGTTGAAATGGGTTTAAAAACCAAATCCTTAACTCAGAAAAAAGTTTCTGTTTGTTGTTTTTATTTTTGTAAGGATCTGATTAACAATAATGTTTGCAATGACAACTCAAATCAGGGATTACAAACCCGGTGATTTCCAGGAAGTGGAGAATTTCTGGAAAAGAAACGGATTGGGTGGCAGCCACAGAGGGGATACCGAATTGATTCTGAATAATACACTAAAGGCAGGTGGGCATTTGCTTCTGCTTTGCAATGTTCATGGCACGATAATCGGAACTTCATGGCTTACTAACGACAAACGCAGAACATACCTGCACCATTTTGGTATTGATGAAAATTACAGGGGCCGGGGCCTTTCCTCAATCCTGTTAAAAGCATCTCTCGAAAGAGCTGCAGCAGATGGATATCAGATAAAAATTGAAGTACACCGTGACAATCATATTGCACTAAGACTATATGAAAATGCCGGTTTTAAAGCCCTTGGAGACTATGATGTTTATATGATCAGGAATCTGGAAAATCTGAATCGTTAAATTATCATAAAATAATTGGCAGTTCATCCGGGGCCTGCTTCAATCTGCAATAATATTGGCCTTTTTGTTTAATTTTGCAGCAGCATTTTTAAAATGTCAAAACTTTTTGCGTAATGAAAAAAATTAAACTCAGATTTTTCTCTGTTCTGATTGTATTCTCATCAATGCTTTTATTCTCTTCATGCGGAAATGGAAGGAGCGGAGATTTATTGTCGGGCGATGTTGTGAATAATCCCAACTCTGCCGATGGAAAACACTCAGGCAATCTTCCGGTAATGGAGTTTGAAAAGGATTTTCACGATTTTGGAAGGGTAATTCAGGGCGAAAAGGTTTCATATAGTTTCAAGTTTACCAATACCGGAAATTCTGACCTGATTATTTCGAAAGTCAGTTCGACCTGCGGATGCACTGTTCCTGATTTTCCTAAAACTCCGATAGGGCCCGGAGATACTCAAAAAATTGAAGTGAGGTTTGACTCAGAAAACCGCAGGGGTTTCCAGAATAAATCCATTACTGTAATCAGTAATACACAGCCCAACTCTCAGGTTCTCAGAATTAAAGCTGAAGTAGTTCTTCCTGAAGAAATGAAATAATTATTGAATTGTTTAACCTAATCATACACACATGCTCACAACAACACTTTTAATGGCACCAACTGAGGGTGGCGGCGGATACAGCTCATTTATCCTGCTTGGCCTGCTGATGGTTGTTTTTTATTTCTTCTTTATCAGGCCGCAAGCCAAAAAGGCAAAGGAATTGCGCAAATACCGTGAAGCCCTCAAAAAAGGTGACAAGGTGGTTACCATCGGTGGAATTCATGGTAAAATTGTTGAAATTCAGGAAACTACTTTTACCATTGAGGTAGAAGACGGATCAAGGCTTCGTATCGAAAAATCAGCTGTTGCCGGCGATGCCAGCGATCAGCTTGCCAATCAACAGAAATAAAACAAATCAGAATATTTTCCTCTCTCTATCGCTAAGATGATGTTGAAAAAAATCAGAAATCTTGCCGGGAGAACGATGCCAATTGACGGAAAGCTCAGGTATAAGCTTTCCGTCTTTTTGATTTGTACACTGATTTCTTCGTTAATGTGGGGTATGATAAAACTTACCCATGATTATGAAATCACATTAAAATATAATGTCACGGCTTCGGCGTTGCCAAAAGGAAAAATATTGGTTTCCAATGCCGATTCTGTTATTTCGGTTACCATTAAGGCAAGAGGACTTGAATTTTATTCAAGGCTGATATCACAGAAAGATCCGGTAATAAATTTTGATTTGAGTGCGTTGCGTTTAAAACGCGAAGGCGATACTTATTCAGCTTATCTGCGCACATCTGCATCATCGCGCATTATCCTCGAACAGTTGCCGGCTGGTGTTGAGCTTATTTCTGTTTATCCGGATACATTACATTTTTTATTTGAAAAAAGTTACTCAAAAAAAGTGGCTGTGGCTAGCAATGTTTCAGTAAGTTTTACCAGGCCTTTCTACCTGTATGATTCAATTTCAACATCACCCGATTCGATAAAAGTTACGGGAAGAAAATCCGTAATTGATACCCTAAGGCAAATTAAAACTGAATATCAAACCTTTAGCGGCATTAAGGAAAATATTTCTGAAATGACTGCATTGCTGAAGCCGGATGTTTTTCCACCTTTACAATTTTCAAAAGATAGTGTAAGGCTCAACCTTGTTGTTGAAAAGTTTACCGAGGCAGTAGTAGAGGTTCCTGTATCACTTTTTTCGGGTGATGAAAGAGTGGGTGCCTACAATACTTTCCCCGAAAAGGTAAAGGTTACCTGCCTGGTGGCAATGAAAGATTATAACCGGCTTGATCCTTCACAATTCAGGGTAATTAGTAATGTTGATCAAGCCCGCAGCAGCGGAGAAAGGCGGATTCCGGTCTCAGTTTCTGTTTACCCGCATTTTGTTAAGGTATTGAAGATTGAACCCGAAAAAATAGAGTATTTGATTATCAAGTGATTCTATAATTGCACTATTTGTGTGGAAACAGCTGTGAAATCGGCAGCAACAGATTTGACATGTAGATAATTGCATATATTTGCCACCGCAAGAACGCGCTGAATTATCAGTTTACATTTGAATATGTATTCATGCCTGTGGCTTCAGCAGTAGTCTGTTTTTGCTTTTTTACAATATAATGTGTAAGTTTGTAGTACAAAATTACCTATGCTTAAAGTTGGCCTAACCGGAAGTATCGGAAGCGGGAAATCTACCGTTGCATCTTTTTTCAGGGTGCTGGGGGTGCCTGTGTATATAGCTGATGTTGAGGCTAAAAAGTTTCTGTTTAATCCGGAAGTCATCGCTTTGATTGTTGATCTGGCTGGTGAAGAAGTGCTTGCTGAAGATGGTAGTATTGACAGAAGAGCACTGGCTTCAAGAGTTTTCAGCAATCCTGAAAAGCTGCAGGGCCTGAACTCAATCATACATCCCAGAGTGAGGAAACATTTTCTGGCCTGGGCTGATGAAAATAATCACGTGCCATATATCATACAGGAATCGGCTATAATATTTGAATCAGGGTTCTATTCTATGTTCGATCTGATTATTGTAGTAGCGGCTCCTGAAGAAGAAAGAATAAGCCGTGTAATTCAGCGCGATGGTTTTCGCCGTGAAGAGGTAATCTCGCGCATGGAAAATCAATGGCCGGAACATCTGAAAATTGAAAAAGCGAATTTTCTGATCAATAACAGCGATCATGACCTGGTTATACCTCAGGTGCTAAAAATTCATCAGGATATTATTCACATAACACAAACACGTTCAGCTCAAAAATGGAAGACTTAGTTTTAGGGATTGGCTCAAGGGTTGAGCATCCCCAGTTTGGAAAAGGTGTGGTAATACAGGTACGTACAGATGCCTGGGAAATTACTTTTATCGAAAACGGAACACGTATCATACAGCGTGATTTTCAGGGACTCAGGGTGATGGAAGCAGTTGAAACTCCATCAGATATAGCTACGTATGAAAAAATGGAAAAAAGCCTTATCAGAGTGCTCCGCCGTTTTACTGATTTGCAGGAAACTGTTCCCATCGGACAAAAATGGACCGGAGGACGAATGGTTCTTTATCCGGGCGACACATCGCTCAAGGAAAAAGAAATACCCATTGATGCTTTTTTTCATAAGATTGTGATGGTGCGCGACCGCCTCAGAGTGCTCGAGCAGAGAGTGAACTCAAGCGCCTTAAGTGATGAGGACAAAGTGAACATTCAGCAATACATTACCCGTATATACGGAAGTCTTACAACTTTTAACGTTCTTTTTAAAGATAAAGACGATTATTTTGTTGGAGACAAAGGCAGCTGATGAATACATTCTCTTTTTAAACATTCCGGCTCATGGAGTGTTAAAGGCATGACTTACATTGTTTGATGTTATTTCTGTTTTAACTTCAGGGAATGTGTCTTCAGAGAGAAGATAATTTTTTGAATATTTTTTAATTACCACCTTTATTTCAGTTTTATGTTGTTTGATCTTGATTTGATTCAGAGGGTGTATGCTTCAATGCCCGAACGGGTGAAAGCTGCCCGCAGCCTGGTTGGCCGTCCGCTGACTATGAGTGAAAAAATTCTCTATTCACATCTTTTTGACGGGATGCCGGCATCACCATTTAAAAGAGGAGCCGATTATGTAAATTTTGCGCCCGACAGAGTTGCCATGCAGGACGCAACCGCTCAAATGGCTTTGTTGCAGTTTATGAATGCAGGTCGCAGTAAAACTGCAGTCCCATCCACGGTTCATTGCGATCATCTTATTCTGGCTCAGACCGGAGCCAAAGCCGACCTTGATGCTGCATTGGAGCAAAATAGAGAGGTTTTTGATTTTCTACAATCAGTTTCAAACAAATATGGAATCGGTTTCTGGAAACCCGGTGCGGGAATTATTCATCAGGTGGTGCTCGAAAATTATGCATTTCCGGGTGGAATGATGATCGGAACCGACTCACATACCGTAAATGCAGGAGGCCTCGGAATGGTGGCCATTGGTGTTGGTGGTGCCGATGCAGTTGATGTCATGGCCGGTATGGCCTGGGAGTTAAAAATGCCTAAACTTATTGGGGTGAAACTTACCGGACGTTTGAATGGCTGGACTTCAGCAAAAGATGTTATCCTGAAAGTTGCTGGTATTCTAACCGTTAAAGGCGGTACCGGAGCCATTGTTGAGTATTTTGGCGAAGGCGCTGATTCAATTTCAGCAACCGGTAAAGGTACCATTTGCAATATGGGAGCAGAGATTGGCGCAACTACATCCATCTTTGGTTATGACCAGAAAATGAGTGTCTATCTGAAAGAAACCGGAAGAGCATTAATTGCTGAAATGGCTGATAAAATCACTGCCGATCTGCGGTCAGATGAAGATGTTTATCTGAATCCTGAAAAGTATTATGATCAGCTGATTGAGATTAACCTTTCTGAACTTGAGCCTCATATAAACGGTCCGTTTACTCCCGATGCAGCTTATGGCATTTCCGAATTTGTAAAAATTGCCAAAGAAAACAATTATCCACTTGAGCTTGAGGTTGGTTTGATAGGATCGTGCACCAATTCCTCTTACGAAGACCTCACCCGCGCGGCATCTATTGCCAGACAGGCCAAGGCTAAGAGGCTTAAAGTTAAATCAGAGTTTATTATAACCCCGGGTTCTGAGCAAATACGCTATACAACCGAGCGTGATGGATTGCTTGCCGATTTCGAGGAAATAGGCGGCATTGTTATGGCCAATGCCTGCGGGCCCTGTATTGGTCAGTGGAAAAGGCATACCGACGATCCTATGCGCAAGAATTCAATCATTACTTCCTTTAACCGGAACTTCGCCAAGCGTAATGATGGAAACCCCAATACACACGGATTTGTAGCTTCTCCCGAAATGGTTACTGCCATGAGTATTGCCGGTTCTCTCACTTTTAACCCACTTACAGATAAACTCGAAAATGAGGATGGAGAATGGGTTTCGCTTGATTTGCCCGAAGGTTTGGAGCTTCCGCCCAATGGTTTTGAGGTTGAAGATGCCGGCTATGTTGCTCCTGAAGAAGATGGAAGCAAAATTGAAGTGGTGGTTAAACCCGACTCAAACAGGCTTCAGTTGCTGCAGCCGTTCCCCGAATGGGATGGAAAAGATATGCAGGACCTCAGATTGCTGATCAAGGCCAAAGGAAAATGTACCACCGACCATATTTCGATGGCTGGCCCCTGGTTGCGTTTCAGGGGGCATCTTGACAATATTTCTGACAATATGCTGATTGGCGCTGTTAATTATTTTAATGACAAGACCAATTCTGTGAAAAACGGAATTAGTGGAAACTATGATGCAGTGCCTGCTGTTGCCCGTGCCTACAAAGCTGCTGGTGCAGGTTCAATTGTGGTGGGTGATGAAAATTATGGAGAAGGTTCTTCGCGCGAACATGCCGCTATGGAACCCCGCCATCTGGCAGTAAAAGTGGTTCTGGTGAAGTCTTTTGCCCGTATTCACGAAACCAACCTCAAAAAACAGGGAATGCTGGCGCTTACCTTTGCCAATAAAGAAGATTACAACCGCATTCAGGAGGACGATACCATTTCGGTGATTGGTTTAACTGATTTTACACCAGGCAAACCGCTCACTTTGCTGCTGAAACATTCTGACGGGTCAATGGAATCAATACAGGCAAACCACACCTACAACGCCGCTCAGATCGAATGGTTTAAAGCAGGAAGTGCTCTGAATCTGATCAGGAAGCAGTTAAAGTAAAAGTGAGAAAATAGAAAGGCCGGTTTTCCGGCCTTTTTCAATGTAAACATCAACAAAATAAGAACACCATTCAACTGCTGTTAAATGGTGTTTTGTTTTTTAGTTTCCCGACAAGAGTTCATCAACACTTTAACAAGTTGCCAGCACAAAGTATGGGCGATTTTCTCAATATTATAAAAATGTTGGCACAAAGTTGCAACAGAAAAAGAAAAAGTCCTGCAAAACAGGACTTTTAACGCTGATATGTGACCCCGACAGGATTCAAACCTGTGACTTTCAGAACCGGAATCTGACGTTCTATTCAGCTGAACTACGGGGCCGGATTTGAGGATGCAAATTTCGTGAAAATTTATTTAACCGGGAAATATAATTCCAAATAAATTGTAATTCCGCATTAGCGGAAGGTGCAATGCTGATTTTAACCGTTGCAGTTGTGAGAAATTGTTGCTTTAATATGCTGAGAAACAGGAATAAAATTAGTTAACAAATGTGATTAATCAGAATCGGGAATTAACATAAAACGATGCCAAAAATTGCCTAATTTTGCACCGGATTAATGCTTAGCAGAATCGCCCAAGAAACATGAATGATTTTTTTGACGAAAACAACGAAGACAACGAATCTATTGATTTCCTGATTGAAAGGTTTGATGCCATGTTATCGGAGGATGGGCATTATTTCTTTGATGTTGAGGAGTATGAGGATCTGGTTGATTATTACCTGAGTGCAGGGGAGCTCGAAAAGTGCGATACCGTTTTGAGGTACGCCATGGAGCAGTATCCCGGCCATTCGGGTTTTGTAATCAGGCAGGCTCAGGTATTGGTATCCGACAACAAAGCTGAACTTGCTTTGCAGGTGCTGGCTCAGGTGGAAGATGCTGATCCATCAAATGCTGATATATATCTTACCAAGGGAGCCATTTATAGCCAGCTCAGGCGTTACAACGATGCCATTCAGGAGTATAACAAGGCTCTTGAAAGTGAAGAAGACCACTCCACCATTTATTCCAGCATTGCCTACGAATACGAAAACCTTGGTGATTATACAAATGCCATCAAATATCTGAAAAAAGTACTCGAACTTGATCCGGAGAACGAAACCATAATTTTTGAGCTGGCATTTTGTTTCGAAATTACCAATCAAAGCGATGAAAGTATTGAATATTTTACCTCTTTCACCGATAAAATTCCATATTCAAAGTTTGGTTGGTTTAATCTGGGCGTGGCGTACAATACCATAGAATTGTTTGAAAAGGCAATTGAAGCTTTTGAGTTTGCCATTGCCATTGACCCAACATTTTCTTCAGCCTATTTTAATAAAGCCAATGCCCTGGCAGGTATGCAGCATTACAGACATGCCATAAATGCATACAGAGAAACCTTTGAATATGAAGAACCGGAGGCTCTGACTTACTATTATATAGGTGAATGTTACGAAAAGCTGGAAGAATTCGACACGGCTCTTGATAATTTCAGGAAAGCCGTTACCATGGATGAAAATCTGGCTGATGCCTGGATTGGAATGGGTGTTTGTTATGAAGAAATGGGGAACATAAAAGCCGCGCTCAGATTTATTAGACGTGGACTTGAAATTGATCCTGAAAACTCAGAATATCTCGCTACCCTGGCGTTGGCTCAGCAGCATGGTGGATATATTGCTGAGGCATCGGTAACTTATGCCAAAGCCATAGGCTTCAATTCTCTTGATGCAGGAATCTGGCTCGACTTTTCGAATCTTTTTGCTGAACTAAATGATTACCCTCAGGCATTGGAAATCATTGATTCTGCGCTGGTAAGCCTTCCTGAAGACGCCTCACTGTACTATCGTAAGTCGGCATTATTATTTATTCTTGGCCGCACCCGCGAAGCATCTGAATTGCTCATAAAAGCTATGTCAGCTGATAAAGATGGAATTGATGCCATGTTTGAATTTGCTCCGGTGCTCAAAAGGCATCCATTGATTCTTGACATTGTTGCTAACTTCGACAACTAAAAAATAATTCTCAATAAACCCAATTCCTGACTATGAAAGAATACATCAGCCTTTTTCTTAAAGGTGTTGCCATGGGTACAGCCAATATTATTCCCGGTGTTTCGGGTGGAACCATAGCCCTTATTGTTGGAATTTTCGAAAGGCTGATCAATGCCATTAAATCATTCAATTTAATAGCTCTGAAGCTCTTACTGAAACGTGATTTCAAAGGGTTTGCCAAACATACAGATTTGTATTTTCTTCTGGTTTTGTTTGCCGGAGTGGGCTTTGCAATTATTTCACTGGCAAGGATTTTCGATTTCCTGTTCAAAGAATATCCGGTTTATATCTGGTCATACTTCTTTGGCCTGATACTGGCTTCTGTCTATTTTGTGGGTAAAACGGTGGAAAAATGGTCGGCTGCAACTATAATCTCATTTATTGTTGGAAGTGCCTTTGCTATTGCACTCACTTTTATGAACCCTGCCACTGAAAACAGTAGTTTCCTGTATCTGATAGTGTGTGGGGTTGCAGCTGTCTGCAGTATGATTCTTCCGGGATTGTCGGGCTCATTTGTGCTGATTCTCATGGGGAATTATCAATTGGTTGCCATTGATGCGATCAATAATCTCAGATTTGAAATATTATTCCCGGTGCTGATTGGTGCTGTTTTCGGACTTCTCGGGTTTTCATATCTCTTGTCGTGGATATTTAAAAAATTCAGAAATGAAACCATCGCCTTGCTCACAGGGTTTATTCTTGGTTCTCTGGGTATAATATGGCCCTGGAAAAACACCATTTTTATGCTGGATGCTGCAGGTGAGGTCTTGATTAAAAAAGGAGAGCCCGTTGTGGCAAAATATGTAATGGCCTGGCCCTCCATTGATGCTTCTTTTTTTATTGCTGTTTTTATTATGATTGCCGGTATTGCCAGCATCTGGATTATTGAAAAACAGGCAGCTAAGGAAAATAACTAATGGAGTATTACGGGCTTATCGGGAAAAAACTGGTACATTCCTTTTCTAAAGGGTATTTCTCTGATAAGTTCAAGAATTCCAGGATTGATGCTCAGTATGATCTGATTGAAATTCAGGTAATTGATGAAATTGAAGAAATTTTATCAGATTCGAAATATTCGGGGTTGAATGTTACCATTCCTTTTAAACAACAGATCATTCCTTTTCTGGATGAATTGTCGCCCGAAGCCGAAGATATTGGCGCGGTGAATACAATCAGTTTCAGCAGAGATGGTAAAACTTTTCTCAGGAAAGGCTGGAATACTGATGCTCCGGCGTTTGAATCAGAGATTCTTGAATTTACCGGTAACAAGCCTGCTCAAGCGATTATTCTTGGAAGCGGGGGAGCAGCCCTGGCCGCTGAAAGCGTTTTCAGAAATCTTGGATGGGATTATCTGATGGCCAGCAGGAACAAATCTTCCTGTAATATCATCACCTATAAGGATTTGCCTGAAGTTTTATTAAATGGCTACGCACTTTTGGTAAACGCCACACCTTTGGGCATGTATCCCGATGTGGATAGTATTCCGGATATTCCCTGGCATTTGATTGATGATAAGTGCCTGTTGTTTGATATGGTGTACAACCCTGAAACAACACGATTTCTGGCGGAAGGCAAAAAACGCGGAGCAGCTGTTCGCAATGGTTTGGGTATGCTTACCAAACAGGCTGAACTCGCCTGGAAAATCTGGCAAAGCAACAAGTCTCAGGAAAAGTAATACCCTACACCTTTAATGGTTTTAATACTTTCTACGCCAATCTTTTCCCTGATCTTGCGTATGTGCACATCAATGGTTCTTTCTCCAACAATAACATCATTGCCCCAGACTCCTGCAAAAATCTCATCGCGGGTAAACACTTTGTTTGGCCTGGAGGTTAAAAGCAATAATAGTTCAAACTCTTTCTTGGATAATTCAGTTTCAATCCCGCTTTTAATTACAACATACTTTTCTTTATCAATGATCAGGTCGTTGTAAATCAGTTTGTTAAGATCTTCGCTTGCAGCAGGAATCCTTCTCAGCAAAGCTCTTATTCTGCTAATGAAGACCCTTGGGCGCACCGGTTTGCGAATATAATCATCGGCTCCGGCATCAAAGCCTTCTACCTGCGAAAGATCTTCACCGCGAGCAGTGAGAAATGCAATAACAGTTTCCTGCAATTCTGCATTTTTTCTGATCTGACGGCAGGCCTCAAAACCATCCATCCCGGGCATCATAACATCCAGTATGATAAGGTCCGGCCTGTATTTATTTGCCAGTTCCAATGCTTCAATGCCATCTCTGGCACAAAACACTTCAAAACCTTCCTTTCGGAGATTGTAACTTAAAAACTCAAGAATGTCACTCTCGTCGTCTGCAAGCAGGATGCGTGCTTCAGTCTTTTCCATATTGAAAGATTTGATGCCTCAAAAGTACCTGCTCAGTATAAAGTTATTGTAAAGTTATTATTAAACTTATGTAATCAAATTTTTGCCTTCAGGAGATGGAATTATGATACCAAGCCTTTTTCACAGCCTTTTTCATACAATATACAATGCTTCAGGTTGCATAATTACATTGAAACGATAATTTGAGTACCTTTGAATTCTGAGTAAAGCAGGTCATTGTTTTTTAAATTCCAACTAACATATGTCGTCACTTCCACCAAAAGACGCATTGAATTCTCCGCCCGGAAATAAAATCAAACTTTTGTCTTCTTCTGATTCTGAGGCGTCAATACTGATAAAGCGGGAAGGGCTTTCCCTAAGGTCGGGTTTTATTCTCACGGTAATTCTTTTCTGGCTGCTTATGATTGCAGTGTGGGCTTTTATGTTGTTTCAGTATGGACCTGCCTGGAGCTTATTGAGCCTGCCATTTTTTGCACTGGGTATTCTAACATTGTACACTACGCTGCAAATGATCCGCAATCATCAGCGCATAGAAATAACCAATGGAAACATCTGTATTTATAAAACTTCCGGGAAAGTAACCGCCCATGCTGAACTCTCCCTGAAAAACATTTCAGACATCTCAATGGTTGAAGGCACATATAAAACCCTGGCAGGTATTTCGCGCAAAGGAATCTATCCTGCCTTTATTACCAATGGGGAAGCATACGGGGTTGCAGAGCGTTGCCGGAAGTTTGAAAAGCAATGGCTCCTTGAATTTTTAAAACAGTTTACAGCAAAACAAGTGGCAACACATGAAAAATAAAATTAAAAGTATTGAACATGAGGTGATTCGCGAAATTCTTCAGAATCACGATAAGCGTGTAATTTTTGAAAAAACCAATGTAGTTCCCGATGAGTCGGAGTTGCGCGAAGAACTCGAAAAAGTGCTCGGACTTGGTCATGTTTCGCAGAAATCGGTGCTCGGACTGGATATTTATCAATACAGTTCATACGGAGAATTTGAGCAAATGCTAATTCCTTTTCTTTTCAAGACTATACTCAATACCACCATTGATTTGTGTATTGACAACCATCCGTTTATTTTCCAGAATTATTCGCGCGAGCAAATTGAGAAGAATTTTATTAGTACGGGCGATGGAGGTTTTCTCATTTTCGATACCCCGCTTCATTCGCTGCTGTTTGCCAGCAATTATGCCATTGTGCTCAGGATTTATAATGCTTTTCATTTCTTCCCCAGGCTCAGAAAGATTATTGGTGGTATAAGTACCAGATATGCAATTACATATGACAAGGTGTATAATTACCATGATAATTTTTACGGCCGTGCAATCATCAACAATGCCAGAATACTTTCGCGCGATAGCCTGAACCGCTGCCTGATAGATGAGCATGTGCACCGTTGGTTTACCGTGAATATTGACGGTATGGAAAACCTTCAGGTTATCACCATTGATGATGTTTCGCATATTCATGACTTCAGCAGTTACAGCACCTTGCCGCTGGCCACCGGAAGTGATAAAATATTCGGCCGCGAATCGAGCCGCAGGGAAGGGATTATCAATTCAGATATCCTGAAAATAGGCAAAATAAAGGCCAAGGAAACCGACATCAATATTTATAACCTCCATCTTCAGGTGTCGTTGAGCCTGGTGAATAACGACGATGAGTCGCAAAAGAAAATAGTAACTGTAAGCCTTGGCAACCTGAACACCACCGGTATTTAATTTGTCAGGCTGATTAAATCGTTGGCTGATGTGTGCTTTAAAAATTCTTCCGGTCGAAAAAATCAGAGAAGCCGATGCCTATACCATCGCATACGAGCCCATACTTTCCATTGATCTGATGGAAAGGGCTGCAAAGAAGTGTTTTGACTGGATTATTTCAAAATCTGACAAACTGCGGCCGGTAAAAGTGATATGTGGTACCGGAAACAACGGCGGCGACGGGTTGGCCATTGCCCGGATGTTACATTATGCTGGTTATATTGTTGAAGTCTTTGTTATTCGGTTCAGCAATTCCTGTTCGGGGGATTTCAGCCATAATTTCAAACGCCTGGCCGATTTGCCGGGACTGGTAATTTCCGATCTTTACGAATCAGATCCCAGCATTGAATTAACTGAGGACGATCTGGTGATTGATGCAATTTTTGGCTCAGGATTAAATCGTTCACCTGAAGGATTAAGTAAGGAAATAATTAAGCAAATCAACAGCAGCGGGGCCCTGGTGGTTTCTATAGATATTCCTTCCGGGCTTTTTGCTGATTCGCCCAGCGATTTAAGGTCAGGTGGCATCGTGCAGGCCGATTATACCCTTACTTTTCAATTTCCCCGCAAGGCTTTCCTGGCTCCTGAAAATGAGATTTTTACAGGGAAATGGGAAGTTCTTGATATAGGACTCAGCTCAGATTTTATTGAATCAGCAGAATGTAACGAGTTATTTATTGAAAAGGAGGACTGTGCGAGTCTTTATCGTCCTCGTCCGAAGTTTGCACACAAAGGGAACTTTGGACATGCCTTGCTGATTGCCGGAAGAAGCGGTTTGCTGGGTGCTGCGGTAATGGCATCGGAATCTTGTTTGCGTTCAGGTGCAGGATTGCTTACTACTCATATTCCCGCTGATGGCTTTCTGGTGATGCAAACAGCGCTTCCCGAGGCCATGGTGAGCATAGATGCTGACGATGAATGTTTCACAACATTGCCTGTGCTGGATGTTTATTCAGCCATAGGAGCCGGGCCTGGGCTGGGCACCTCCCCAGGAACAAGCACCGCCCTGAAACTTCTGATTCAGCAGGCTGCAGTACCTTTGGTGCTGGATGCCGATGCACTGAACATCCTTTCGGAAAACAAAACCTGGCTTTCTTTCGTACCTCCCGGAACAATACTTACACCGCATCCGGGTGAGTTTGAACGGCTTGCCGGCCGCACAGCCAATTTTTTTGACAGAATAGAATTACTAAAAGCTTTTTCGCAGCGCTATCAGGTATTTGTCATTCTGAAAGGAGCCTATTCAGTGCTTTCAACTCCAAATGGAGGGTTGTATGTAAATTCCACCGGAAATCCGGGTATGGCCACGGGAGGCAGTGGTGATGTGCTTACCGGTATTATTCTCGGCCTGCTGGCTCAAAAATACCCTGCCCGCGATGCGTGCATTCTGGCCATGTGGCTGCATGGAAAAGCCGGCGACATAGCAGCAAAAAAGCATGGTTTTGAAGCCATGCTTGCAGGTGATATTATACGAAATCTTGGAAAAGCTTTCAAAAAGCTTTATTAATCAGCGCGCTTCTTCTGCCACCAGATCTTCTTCAAGCCGCAGATTGTCAACAATAAACTGTTGCCTGTCTGGAGTATTTCTGCCCATGTAGAAACTGAGAATATCAGGTATTTCTGACGATTTTCTGAGAATTATCGGATCCAGCCGCATGGATGCACCTATAAAATGCCTGAACTCCTCGGGCGAAATCTCTCCCAGTCCTTTAAACCGGGTGATCTCAGGGTTGGGACCAAGTTCAGCAATGGCATTTACCCGCTCTTCGTCTGAATAACAATAGGTGGTTTTCTTTTTGTTTCTTACCCTGAAAAGCGGAGTCTGAAGGATGTACAAATGTCCGGCCTTGACTACATCGGGATAGAATTGCAGGAAAAAGGTAAGCAGCAACAACCGGATGTGCATTCCGTCCACATCGGCATCGGTAGCAATTACTATGTTGTTGTATCTCAGGTTTTCAACTCCTTCTTCTATATTTAAAGCAGATTGAAGCAGATTAAATTCATCGTTTTCGTAAACCACACGTTTGGTTAAGCCATAACAATTCAGGGGTTTCCCTTTCAGGCTGAAAACTGCCTGAGTATTGACATCGCGCGATTTGGTGATAGATCCGCTGGCCGAATCTCCCTCAGTAATAAAAAGAGTGGTATCGAGGCGGCGGCCATCACTGCTGTTGTAATGTATGCGGCAATCACGAAGTTTTTTGTTGTGCAGACTAACCTTTTTAACACTTTCTTTGGCCAGCTTTTTTATGTTTGCAAAATCCTTGCGCTCTTTTTCGCTCTGAAGTATCTTTCTGAGCATAGCCTCGGCAACATCGCTGTTCATATGCAGGAAATTGTCAAGCTGCTTTTTCAGGATATCGCCGATGTAGTTTCTGATGCTTTGTCCGTCGGGCTCCATGAGCTGTGAGCCGAGTTTGGTTTTGGTCTGAGATTCAAAAACAGGCTCAGAAACCTTGATGCTAACCGCTGCTACCAGCGATTGCCTGATGTCCCCGGGATCAAAATCTTTTTTATAAAACTCGCGGATGGTTTTTACAAAAGCTTCGCGAAAAGCTGCCTGATGTGTGCCTCCCTGTGTTGTGTGCTGACCATTCACAAAAGAATAGTACTCTTCGCCGTATTGCCTGGCGCTGTGGGTAAATGCACATTCAAAGTCTTCGTCCTTGATCTGAATGATCGGGTATACTATGGGGTTGCCGTTGTTGTTGCGTTCGAGCAGGTCGAGCAGACCGTTTTTGGCCTGCATCCGGGTTCCGTTAAACCAGATGGTAAGGCCGTTGTTGAGGAACACATAATTCCACAACATTTCTTCAATATATTCTTTTATAAAGTGATAATGGCCAAAAACTTCTTCGTCAGGAATAAAGCTGATCATGGTGCCGCTGCGCTGGGTGCAGGGCTCTTCGGGATGATCATTAACAATTTCACCCCGCTCAAATTCAACAACTTTGGTTTTTCCTTCGCGGATACTCTGCGCAGTGAACTGACTTGAAAGTGCATTTACAGCCTTGGAACCCACGCCGTTAAGCCCAACTGCTTTCTTAAAAACCTTGGAATCGTATTTTGCGCCGGTATTGATTTTGGAAACACAATCAATTACCTTGCCCAGGGGCATGCCTCGTCCATAGTCTCTTACAGTAACTCTCTGGTCTTTAATGGTTACTTCAATGGTGCGTCCATTGCCCATCACAAATTCATCAATCGAATTGTCGATGATTTCCTTGATGAGCACATAAATTCCATCGTCCTGAGACGAGCCATCACCGAGTTTGCCAATATACATTCCCGGGCGAAGCCTGATGTGTTCTTTCCAATCAAGGGTAACTACACTATCGTCCGAATATTGTCCGGGATTACTGGATGTGTATTCTAGTTCTTCCATAGCCTGCAAAGATAACGAAACTGCAGGAAATGTTTCCGGCTGTTGATATCTTTAATCGGTGTTTTTTCGTTGTGATTTCAGGTAGATAACATGGGAAATTTCCTGCTGAAATTGAAGAAATCTACTCAGGTTTCAGAATCCACGCCTGAGGAAATTCTGCTTTCAGTTCTTTAAGTGATTTGCCGGCTTCTGCTTCGTTTTCGAAGGATGCAATGGCAATTCTGAAATTATTTCCGGAAGGGAGAATTTTTGCCTTTTGATATCCAAGGCTACGCAGGCGGACAACCTCCCGGTTTGCTTTTTCAATACTGTTGAGGCTGCCGGTTATAATATAAAACTCTCCTGATTTGGCTGTTTCAGTTACCGAATTGGTTTCTGCAGGTTTATTAAGCAATATGGGTTCATCACCACATGTAAAATACTCTGTTTCAGGATCATCGCCTTCGCCAAACCAAACCGCAGCATAATCGCCGTAAAATCCTATGCCCATTGCTTTCCAGGGTTTAGTCCATTTGCCGGTATTTAGCAGATAATCCTTGGTGATAGAGATATTCTTCCAGAGCTCAAATGCATCAATGGCCTTTGCCGGTTCGCCACCTTCGTAAACGATTTCCCATGCTTTGGCTTTGTAGGTAGTGAGTTCCTTTGGCTTGTCATTCATGCAATTCAGCCTTTTTTCATCTCTGGAATAACAGCAAGGTTTCCAGCTGCCTTTGGCCGACCAGCTATGAGGATTACAGCCGCCAAAATCAGGACGATTAAATGCAAGATCCATAGCATGGATACGTGCTACATACGACAATGATTTGCTCAAAGGTATGGGAGGCAGATTGTGGATACGTCTGTATTCTGTTAAAAGTTCATACAATTGAATCTCTTCATTTTCAGCACATTGTTCTTTAAGTGGGTGCATGGAAAATCCCTGAGCAGATAGTAAATTAAACCATCCGGCTATAATTGTAAGAAGAAGCAATGTTATAAAACGACTCAATTCAAGTGGGTTTTAAGCTGTAAAATTAATAAAATTTGTTCTTTCAGAAACTTAATCAGAGAAGGGTTAGATCAAAAAATGACAAACTGAAGTTAATTCCAGCTGTATAGGTCCTTTATCAAGGCTTTGATCCGCCCGAAATCCACGCGACCAGGAATAAAATCGCGCAATCCTGCATTGGTCATATATTTGAAAACGATCAGCTGGTAAATCATTCCTGCTGAATAGGCTATGGATGACGTGAGGCCGGCGCCGGTAATTCCCAGCTTCGGAATAAGGATGAGTCCCAGAGACACTGTAAATATCAGGCCTATTCCCGAAGAAATGGTGTTGTGCCAGGGCTTGCCGCTTCCCGAGAAATAATGGCTGAACATCAATGAGATGGCAACAGAAAATATTCCGGCAGAAATACTCAGAATAACGTCGCTGATGTTGCTGAACCCGCTTCTGAAAACAAATATAAAGAAATCGCCCGGAAGCAGCAGCAGAAGCAAAAGAACAGTTAGTGTAAATACCGCGGTAAATCTGATAAACTCTAGGGTGATTCTTACATTGTAACCGTTGTCATTTGAATTTGATATCCTTGAATACTGCACCAATGCGATGCTTTTGGAAATTATCCAGACACTTTCCGATATCTGAACTCCGATGGAGAACACACCGAGCGTTGCGCGATCAAAAAACTTTTCAATCAGGTAGTAACTGAGGCGATAGTTAAAAAGCTGCAATATTCCTGCAGTTTGTACATAACCTCCAAACCTGAACACTTCTTTGATTACCTGTTTGTTAAATACAGAAGCCGGGGTTATCTGTTTGTAAATTCCTGAAAAGCTCAGCAGCGCAGCAACTGAGAATGAGACATACATCGCCTGAATGTAGGATTTGGGCTGTGCATCTGGAGAGATCAAAATCATAATTGCCAGCGCAGCAAGCATTACCGCCGATTGCGAAATAGCGGCCAGATTGTATTGCAGTATCTTTTCCTTTCCGATCTGTATGTTCTGATTTATAGCAAAAACCGATTGCAGGAACGAAACGGCAAAAAGATCGAATGAAAATTCGGCAGGAGCAAGATTAAGCGTGGTAAGAAACAGACTTCCGGTTGCAGAGAAAATCAATGCCCAAATCCAGGCCGGTACAAGCAGTTGAATGAGAGGATGCTTGCCCGACATATAAACCAGTACACTTCCCCCAAACCAGGCGATAATTATTTGTATCATGCTGATGCCCAGTATAAACAGACTGATGGTTCCCATACCTTCTGCCCCCAGGGCACGGGCTGCTACCGTAACTGTTCCCAGACTTGCGACGGAAGTTAGTATTCGTGTTGCGGTAGTTGTGAAAATCTTTTTCAGCATGATACGGGAATTACTAAAAGTGTTTTAATTTGAGCTTTTTAAGCAAATGATTACGGAAAGCAGCACCGGAAAATCTGAATTTTTTACTGTCAAAATACATGTATTTCCCTGCAAATGAGAGGGTATGGATGCCCTTATAACCATGTGGCGGCAGCAGAATATTGGCAGTTTCTTCAAGGTAATCATCCGGTGTGAGCAATTTTACCCGGTTTATTATGATTCTGCCTCCGTACGTTTCTGAGCTGTCCTGAGCAGGCCGGTAAAGATTTCCGTTGCTGGTAAAAAATGGCCCGGCCGGCCTGGCATTTGCAACATTGATTTTTACCGGATTAAGTGTGTGCGGAATGAAAGGTCCATCCAGGCTTTTTGAATGGTAGATATACAATTCAGTGTTTGTAGCGTGGGGAGGTGTGAAAAAGAAATACCAGTGGTTTTGATGATGTATCAGTGTGCCGTCTGCCGCACTTAGTCCTGGGATAAGTGTTTTATAATGAGTTAATTTTAATGCTTCTGTGTCGAGTTTGTACATTTCAACCGACCCGTGATGCATGGATTCGGGAATGCAAAAAATACCTTCTTCAGTCTCCAGAATAAAAGGGTAGGAGAGGTGCCATTTTTCCTGAAGCAAACTTTTGACTTCACCTGTTTTTTTTGTAGTTTCATTAAAGATTGCAGCAGATAAGGATGCTTTCATTTTATGGTAATCGTAATCTTCGAACAGCAAAATAACCTTATTGCCTTGCTGAATAGCAAAACTATCTGCCAGGTAGCGATTTCTTTGCCCCGCTGATTGCCAGTGTACCTTATCGTTTTCTATTGTATAGTGATGAATTCCAAGTAAATCTTCGGGAGAAGCTTCAATCAATCCGGTCTCCCAGTTTTCAGGGAGAAATAACTCGTTCAAATGGAATTTTATCTTGTTAACCGCCAGTTTAACAAGAAACTGAGTCATGGTGAAATTCTCAGGTTCTCTGTATACCGGAGCATTAGTTTCTACTCCTTCGCCACTACCCGGGAAAGTTTTTTGAGTTATGATTTCGCGGCATACATCGGCCGGCCATTTCAGCGAAAGTTCCAGCGCCTGATCCAGATTGGCAGCCCATGAGTGGTTTATCGTTTTGAAAATTCCTTTGCGCAGTATAATCCCGCCATCAAGTTTTTCGGTGAGTCGCTGCAGGATGGAGGCAGTTTCAGGATCATTCCTCATTATTTCGTGAAAAGCCGGAGGAACTCCCCTGTATTTCTGTTCATCGCCATGATGAAATGACCAGACCCCGAATCGTGTACATTCAAGTATGTCGCCTCTTATAATCCCGAATCCAAACTTCAGGATAAAATCGGGTTTATAAGATTGAATTTTTTGAATGTCGGCAGCGGTAAAATATTCGCTGTATTTTCCTTTTCTCAGCGCAGTGCAATGAGCCTGAGGAATTTCCGGATCAAAAGGAATAGCTTCCCTGCTGAAATAACGCGGCCTGAAAAGGTGCCGGTAATATTGCCTGAACAGTAATCTCCGCCAGGGATAATTCAATAACTTGATTCCTGTACTAATAGTTGATGAATGTTCATCTTCAATAATCCATAATACATTTCTGGCAAAACCGCTGTTAATCAGATTTGTATAGCAATCAAGCTGCCATTTCTGCATATGGCTTCCTCTCACCATAACTGCAAACTTCAAACTCTCCTGATTATTTTGCATAGCGGGATGAATTAACAATCAGTGGCTTGTACAATAAATTAAGCTGTTCAGCAATTGCTTTGGTTCCGAAATTATGCTCAACATAATCTCTCATGGAGTTTGGACTATAGTTGTGCGTATTCTCAAGAACCTTGCTTAGAGCACCTGACAAATCTTTCATGTTCCCGGCTTCCACTACTTCGCCCATTTCCGGTCTGATATGGTGTTTAAGGTCGGCAACATCGGTTACAACCACAGGAACACCACAAGCCAGGGCTTCAAACACCGAAATGGCAAAGGTTTCGTAATTGCTGCTCAGTGCGAGGCAGGCAGAACCTCTGAGTTCTTCGGCCAAAGCTTCGTTTTCGAGCATTCCGGTAAACCGCACCTCGTCTTCCTTAAAATTCATTTCTGACACTCTTTTTCGGGTATACTCAAAATCAGCACCATCACCAACCAGCACCAACTGAATATTATCAGTTTTGCTGAGCAGTTCCTGAAAAGCATCAAGTAACAGATTCAGATTTTTTGATTTTTCCTCGAAACAACTGATGCTGATAATTTTCCTGATTTCGCCCGGTTCTTTTGATACAGACGGTGTAAACAAACTCGTATCTACAACATTACCAATGATTTCGTAACTGAAGTCAAGCCCGGCGCTTTTCATTGCATCAGCTAGCCTTTGAGAAACCACACTTGCCAATCCGGCTTTTTGCAGCACCTTTTTGGTTATCCACTTGCGCCAGAAACCTTTAAACTGCATATTTTCGGGATAATACCGCGACCAGTGCTCTGTGACAACATATGGTATCTGGTAGAATACTGAAAAAATCATAGCCAGTAAACCTGTGCGGGTAAGGATGTGTGCATGTATAAGTTGTGGCTTTCCATGCGCTTTTCTGGTAACTGATATAGCTGTTAACCAGGCTCTTATTTGCAGGATCAGGCCAGGAAAACCATTTCTGGCCGGGTATGTAACTATTGTTTCGTTCAGAAAATCGTCAGAATAACAGTGTACTTCAATATTCTTGTTTTGTTCCCCCGAAGCCTGGCGGGCATAGGCAACACTGATTCTGTATCCTGAAGATATGGCTGCCCTTGCATGTTTTTTCACAAACAGGCCAAGCATCGGATCTTCCCGGCTGGGATACCAACGTGGTATGTACAATATGTGTGGCCTCTCCTGCTCCATGTTATGGCTGTGATGCAAATTTAACAAATGGCTGTGAAAAACATGAATTATAGCCGGTAAAACGAAAAATACTTTCTACAGAATTCCGGCTAATTCTTCGAGCGAATCCAGAACCCTGTATCCCGATGCTGACAACCTTTCTTTAGACTGATGTCCCTGAGCTATCAAAACGCAATCAACTCCCATATGTTCAGCAACTTCTGCGTCATGAAGGGTGTCGCCTATAAACAAAGTTTCCCCGGGAATAAAACCAGTTTTCGCCAGTGTGTGGCTGGCCAGGTCTTTTTTGCCGGCTGCCATATGGTTGTCTATCCCGAAGATTTCTTCAAAATAATCTTTTATACCCAGATTAATAGCAAGTTTCTGCAATTCATTAATTTCCATGGCCGATAGAATAATCTGCCGGTAGCCATCCTTTTGGGTTTGATTTAGCAGCGAAACAGCATGCTGATGAAGATTTACAGAATTAACTCCGGTGAGATACAGTTCCATAAACTGCATGGCAACAGTTTCGTACGGCTCTTTTTTGAAATCGAATCCTGCCATGGAATAATAGTCTTTCACCGGAAATGTGAAAATGTCAAGGTATTTTGAAGCAGGCAACGGATCCAACCCTCTTTTGGTCAGAAGTATATTTATTGATTCAACACAAAGCCCGAGATCGTTGAGCAGTGTGCCGTTAAAGTCCCAGATCAGATTCCTGGGCTTG